>CAZHSL010000010.1:0-21516 GCA_964535185.1 uncultured Corynebacterium sp. | reverse complement strand
CCGCCCGGATCCTCCAGCACGAGACCGACCACCTGGCCGGGACCCTCTGCCACGACGTGTCCGTGCCCCGCTCGTTCGTCGACGAGGCCTACGTGGGGCACTACGGCGACCTCTCCGAGGCCGTGCGGCGCCTCGGCCTGACCGGCGAGATCACCGAGCTGGCTCCCGGCGAGGTGCTCCTCGACCGCTGAGCGGCGCATCCGCGGCGTCCCCGGGCCGCTCCCGGACGAACACGGTAGCTTGACCCTGTCCACGACCCGACAGAACGGAGCAGACGGTGGCCCGCAGCGACCAGAGCCCCCCGCCCATCCCCCACAGCGAGCTGACCGAGGACGGCGAGCGCGTCGAGCCGATCGACGAGCGCTGGCTCTCCCTGGTCGACGCCGCGCTGAAGGTGCAGGCGCCGCTGGCCCACAGCTACGTGGAGAAGCTGCGGGACGCCCATCCCGAGGCGACCGAACGCCAGCTGCTCGAACACGTGACCACGCGGTTCGTCGCCCTCACCACGCTCACCGGCGCCGGCATCGGCGGGGTCGCGGCCCTGCCCGGCCTCGGCACCGCCGCCGCGCTCGGCCTGACCGTCGGCGAGGGCGTGTCCTTCGCCGAGGCGTGCGCCTTCCTCACCCTCTCCGCAGCGGAGATCCACGGCGTGGACATGGCGGAGCAGAGCACCCGCCGCCTGGTCCTCATGGGCGTGCTCAGCGGTGAGCGGGGCACCGAGATCATCGCCAAGGCGATGGGCAAGCAGGGCCTGCAGTGGAACGCCGTGCTCGGCGGCGGCGGCGGGTTCCTGCCGGGACTGGTCAGCCGTCAGCTCTCCCGCTACGTGCGCCGTCGCGTCGTGGCGCGCACGGGGAAGCTCTGGATGATGCGGCTGCTGCCCTTCGGGATCGGGGCGGTGCTCGGCGGGATCGGCGCGCGCTCCGTCGCGCATTCCGTGGTCGAGGCGATGCTCGAGATCTTCTCCCACGGCGCCACCCTCGAGGGCGAGCTCGCCGACGGGCGCGGGGCGCTCGGGAGCTGACCACCCCGCGACGGGGCGCACGCAGAGCACGGAGGGCCGGTCCCCGCGGGGACCGGCCCTCCGTATGCGATCGCGGCGGGACCCGGGAGCGGGCCCCGCGGGCTCACTGCTCCTGGGTGAACTCGTTGGCGTGCTCGGTGCCGACGGCGCGCTCGTAGGAGCGGCGGATCTCCGCCTCCGCGTCGCTGCGGCCCTCCCAGTGCGCGCCCTCGACGCTCTTGCCCGGCTCGAGGTCCTTGTAGACCTCGAAGAAGTGCTGGATCTCCAGGCGGTGGAATTCTGAGACGTCGGTCAGCTCCTGACGGCGCACCTGTCGTCGGTCGCCCACCGGCACCGCCACGATCTTGTCGTCGCCGCCCGCCTCGTCGCGCATGCGGAACATGCCCAGGGCGCGGCAGCGGATCAGGCAGCCCGGGAAGGTCGGCTCCTCGAGCAGCACCAGGCAGTCCAGCGGATCCCCGTCCTCGCCGAGGGTCCCCTCGATGAAGCCGTAGTCGTCCGGGTAGCGGGTGGCGGTGAACAGCATCCGGTCGAGTCGGATGCGCCCGTTGTGGTGGTCCACCTCGTACTTGTTGCGATTCCCCCGGGGGATCTCGATGGTCACGTCGAATTCCACGACACCGCTCCATTGCTCGGGCCCGCGGGCCACTGGTCAAGACCGTGACACCATATCGTGGGCACCATGGCAGCGAGCACCATCGACCGTATGTGGCGCACCACCGCGATCGTGATGTGCGCGGCGGTGCCCGCGAGCTTCTACCTGATCGGCGACCTCACCGACGCCTTCCCCGGCATCCTCACCGTGCGCACCTCCGAGGAGGGCCCGAGCTTCGGGCCGCGCGCCCTCGCCGAGGACTGGGAGCGGGTCGGCGCCGCCCAGTCGCTGCCGACCTCCGAATCCGCCGCGCCGCCGATCGACCCGCTCGACCTGCAGGAACGGATGTCCGCCACAGCGGATCTGCCGGTGGTCGCCGGAGGGCTGGCGTTCAGCGTGGTCGATGCGGACACGGGGCAGACCCTCGCCGCCCGCGACGAGCGCACCGCGCTCGTGCCCGCCTCCACCCTGAAGCTGCTCACCGCCGCCGCGGTCCTGCGCCGGTACGACGGGGACGAGGTCCTCACCACCCGGGCCGTGGTCCAGGACGGCGTGATCACCCTCGTCGGCGGCGGTGACATGACTCTCAGCGAGGACGACCTGCGCGATCTGGCCGAGCAGGCGGCGGAGCTCGCCACGGCGCAGGGGACCGCCGAGGTCGCGCTCGCGCTCGACGACGGCTACCTCGTCGGCGGCCCCAACCCGGCCTGGGGCGGCAACGGCCGGGACGGAGGCTGGGTGACTCCCACCGCCTCGCTCGCGCTGGAGGAGGGATGGCTCGACGGCGAGCAGTACGGCCCCAAGTCGGCCACCCCGGCCCGGGACGCCGCCGAGCGCTTCGGCGAGCTGCTCGACGAGGCCGGGCTCACCGTCACCGGGGAGCTCACCGAGGCCCCCGCCCCCGAGGGGGCGCCGACGGCGCAGATCCACTCCGAGACGCTCGCGGAGCTCGTGCGGCACACCCTGCTGATCTCCGACAACACCACCGCCGAGCTGCTCGCGCACCTGGTGGCCCTCTCCCGCGGCGAGGAGACCACCCCGGCCGGGGCCGCCGCCGCGGTCGAGGCGGAGATCCGGGGGCTCGCCGAGGAGCTCGGTGTCGCGCCGGAGGCGCTCGACTCCCTCGAGATCCATGACGGCTCCGGCCTCTCGCGCGAGAACCGGGTGCCCCCCGCCCTGCTCTCGGCGGTCCTGGCGCAGGTGGCCTCCGGCGACGCCCCCGCCCTCGAGCAGATCCTCTTCGACGTGCCCGTCGCGGGACTGTCCGGCACGCTGACCGACCGCTTCGACGCGGCCGGGACCGAGGACGCGGCCGGCCTCGTGCGCGGCAAGACCGGATATCTCGGCGGCGCGGCCACCCTCGCGGGCGTCGCCGTGCTGCCCGACGGGCGGACGGTCGGGTACTCGATCGCGGTGCACGGCTTCGACGGCGCCGACGCGGAGGCCGCACGGGCGGCGGTCGACGCGGTCGCCGCCGAGATGGTGCAGGTGGAGTGATGGCCGGCCCGCCTCCCGCCGTCGCCCGCGCGCGCACCGCCGTGCGCGCCGCGCTGACCGCCCGGCTCGAGCTGCTCGCTGACGAGACGGCCGTCGGCCGCACCGCGCCGCGCCTGCTGGTCGGGGTCAGCGGGGGAGCGGACTCGCTCGCGCTGCTGGCCACCACCGTCTGGGTGGGGTCGCGGATGGGCCTGGAGACCGAGGCCGGGATCGTCGACCACGGCCTGCAGGAGGGATCGGCCGGCGTCGCCGAGAGGGCGCTGGTGCAGGCGGAGCGGCTCGGCGCCGAGGCGCGGATCCTGCGCGTCGCGGTCGACGCCGAGGCGCCCGGCGGGATCGAGAACGCCGCCCGGACAGCGCGGCACCGGGCGCTCGAGTCCCTGCGGGAGGAGCGCGGGGCGCTCGCGCTGCTGATGGCCCACACCCTCGACGACCAGGCCGAGCAGGTGCTGATGGGGCTGGCGCGCGGCGGCGGCCCCCGGGCCCTCGCCGGGATCCCCCGCGCCCGCGGCCCGCTGCTGCGACCCTTCCTGGGCAGCGGGAGGGACGAGTCCACCGCACTGCGCAGGGCGGACACGGAGGAGATCTGCCGCCTGCACGACCTGGAGTGGTGGGAGGATCCGATGAACGCCGACGAGACGCTGCTGCGCTCCCGCGTGCGCCACCGGGCCCTGCCCCTGCTGCGCGAGATCCTCGGCGAGCACCTCGACGAGAACCTCGCCCGCACGGCGGACCTGGTGGGTCCCGACGCCGATCACCTGGATGCCGAGGCGACCGCGCTGCTGGACTCGCTGCGGCGCGACGGCGGCGAGCTGCGCGAGGAGCGGGACCTGCTGCTGCTGGACGTGCACGCGCTGGCGGCCGCTCCCGCCCCGCTGCGCACCCGGGTCCTGCGCGACGCCTCACGTTCCGCTGACCGCGCAATGCCGCGCCAGGGCGGGACGGGGTCCGCGAAGTCCCTGCTCCGGCGCCAGGTGCTCGCGATCGACGCCCTGGTGGTCTCATGGCACGGTCAGTCAGCCGTGACCGTTCCGGGTAGGATCGAGGTCGCTCGCCGCGACGGCCTGTTGGTGTGGCGCCGCATCGATCCGTGAACCGCGGCCGGCGCACCCCACCACGTTCCATGGAGGAGATCCGCGTGCCCCAGACGCACCCCCACCCCGACGTCGACCGCGTGCTGCTGGACGAGCAGCAGATCCGCGATCGGCTCGCCGAGATCGGACGGCAGATCGCCGAGGACTATGCGGACGAGCCGCCGGTCCTGGTCGGCGTGCTGCGCGGCGCGGTGATGGTGATGGCGGACCTCGCACGTCAGATCGACCTCAAGGTCGAGATGGACTGGATGGCGGTCTCCTCCTACGGCTCGGGCACCAAGTCCTCCGGCGTGGTGCGCATCCTCAAGGACCTCTCCGGCGACATCACCGGGCGCAACGTCCTGATCGTCGAGGACATCATCGACTCCGGCCTGACCCTGAAGTGGCTGCTGTCCAACCTCCGCTCCCGCGGACCCAAGAGCGTCGAGATCGCGACGCTGCTGCGCAAGCCCGAGGCCGCACGGGTCGAGATCGATGTGAAGTACGTCGGGTTCGACATCCCCAACGAGTTCGTGATCGGCTACGGTCTCGACTTCGCCGAGAACTATCGCAACCTCCCCTACGTGGGCGTGCTCTCGCGCTCGATCTACGAGGACTGATCCTGTGGCAGATTCCGCCAAGAGCCCCAGCGGCAAGAAGCGCCGCCCGTTCACCGGGCCCGCCCTGTGGATCATCATCGCCCTGCTGCTGGGCATGGCCATGTTCTCCCTGTTCGGGCGCGACGGCTACCAGCAGATCGACACCCAGCAGGGCCTCGAGCTGCTCGCCGGCGACACCGTCGAGCAGGCCAAGATCATCGACGGCAACCAGCAGCGGGTGGACCTGGTCCTGACCGAGGACTTCGTCGACGGCGAGGAGAACAAGGGCACCGAGGTGCGCTTCTCCTACGTCGACGCCCGCGGCGACGCGATCGTGCAGGCCGTCGAGGACGCGGACCCGGAGAAGGGCTTCACCGACGAGATCGCCAGCAGCTCCTGGTGGTCCTCGCTGCTGCTGACCTTCCTGCCGCTGCTGCTGTTCATCGGGCTGTTCTGGTTCCTGATCATGAACGCCCAGGGCGGCGGCAAGGCGATGCAGTTCGGCAAGTCCAAGGCCAAGCTGTTCAACAAGGAGGCCCCGAAGGTCACCTTCGCGGACGTCGCCGGCGCCGACGAGGCCGTCGAGGAGCTCGACGAGATCAAGCAGTTCCTCGTCGATCCGGGCCGCTACCAGGCCGTCGGCGCGAAGATCCCCAAGGGCGTGCTGCTGTACGGCCCGCCCGGAACCGGCAAGACGCTGCTGGCCAAGGCCGTCGCCGGCGAGGCGAACGTGCCCTTCTACTCGATCTCCGGCTCCGACTTCGTGGAGATGTTCGTCGGCGTCGGTGCGAGCCGCGTGCGCGACCTGTTCAACACCGCGAAGGAGAACGCGCCGGCGATCATCTTCATCGACGAGATCGACGCCGTCGGCCGTCACCGCGGCGCCGGCATGGGCGGCGGCCACGACGAGCGCGAGCAGACCCTGAACCAGATGCTGGTGGAGATGGACGGGTTCGAGGAGAACCAGAACGTCATCCTCATCGCCGCCACCAACCGTGTGGACATCCTGGACCCGGCCCTGCTGCGCCCGGGCCGCTTCGACCGCCAGATCGGCGTGGAGGCCCCCGACCTCAAGGGGCGCCTGCACATCCTCGGCGTGCACGCCAAGGGCAAGCCGCTCGCGCACGACGTCGACCTCGAGCACGTCGCCAAGCGCACCATCGGCATGTCCGGTGCGGACCTCGCCAACGTGCTGAACGAGGCCGCGCTGCTGACCGCGCGCTCCGGCAACCAGATCATCGACAACCGCGCCCTGGACGAGGCCATCGACCGCGTCTCCATGGGACCGCAGCGGTACTCGAAGGTGATGACCGAGCGCGAGCGCCAGATGACCGCGTACCACGAGGGCGGGCACGCCCTGGTCGCCGCGGCCATGAACAACTCCGCACCGGTCACCAAGGTGACGATCCTGCCGCGCGGCCGCGCGGGCGGCTACACGATGGTGGTGCCCACCCAGGACCGCAACTACCAGTCCCGCAACGAGCTGCTGGATCGTCTGGCCTACGCCATGGGCGGCTACGCGGTGGAGGAGAGCATCTTCCACGACGTCACCACGGGCCCCAGCTCGGACCTGCAGAACGCGACCAAGATCGCGCGCACCATGGTGATGCAGCTGGGCATGAGCGACTCCGTCGGCCAGGTCGCGCTCTCCGGCGACCAGGACGAGGTCTTCGTGGGCATGCAGCAGGGGCAGCCCCCCCGCTTCAGCGCCGAGACCGCGAGCCTGATCGACCAGGAGGTGCGGGAGCTGCTGGACACCGCTCTGGACGAGGCCTGGTCGGTGATCGTGGACAACCGCCACGTGCTGGACCGCCTGGTCGAGGAGCTGCTGGAGCGCGAGACCCTCAACGAGCACGAGCTCGCCGAGATCTTCCGCGACGTGAAGAAGCAGCCGCCGCGCGAGGTCTGGTTCTCCAGCGCCGAGCGCCCCGCCCTGGCCGCGCCGTCGGTCGGCAGCACCACCACCGCGACCGGCACGGAGGAGCACGACGCCGGCGAGCCGCTGCAGCCGAACCCGCCCGAGCTGCCCCATCCGGGCGGCGACGGACCGCAGATCCCCGGTGCCCCGCAGGGCGGCGAGCCCGGCTCCGGCTCCGGCTACGGCTACGACACCACCGAGGGGACGGATCGCTGAGATGGCCGTGGACCAGCCCCGCATCGAAGCGGCCGTGAGGGAGATCCTCTCCGCGATCGGCGAGGACCCGGACCGCGACGGTCTCGTGGAGACCCCCGCCCGGGTCGCCCGCATGTACGCCGAGGTGTTCCAGGGGCTCGCCCAGGACGCGAGCGCCCCGCTGTCGACGACGTTCGACATCGACCACCAGGAGCTCGTGCTGGTGCGCGACATCGCCTTCTACTCGATGTGCGAGCACCACCTGCTGCCCTTCCACGGCACCGCCCACATCGGGTACATCCCCGGGAAGGGAACCGTCACCGGGCTGAGCAAGCTCGCGCGACTGGTGAACGTCTACGCCCAGCGCCCCCAGGTGCAGGAGCGGCTGACCTTCCAGATCGCGGACGCGCTGATGGACGAGCTCGGGGCCGCCGGGGCGATCGTCGTCATCGAGGCCGAGCACATGTGCATGTCGATGCGCGGCGTCCGTGCCGCCGGCGCCCGCACCGTCACCAGCGCGGTGCGGGGGATGCTGCGGGAGAACCCGAGCACCCGCGGCGAGGCCATGGCGCTCATCCACGGCAGATGAGCCCCGGGTGATGACCGTGCCAGTGATGAGCTCCGCACAGCGGCCGCGCTGCCCCGCCGGCCTGCCCGACGCGCCGACCGGCGAGGGCACGCTGGTGATGGGCGTTCTGAACGTCACCCCGGACTCCTTCTCCGACGGGGGAGCGCATGATGCCCCGCCCGCCGCGATCGCGCACGGCCGCCGCCTGGTGGCCCAGGGCGCCTCGATCGTCGACGTCGGCGGGGAGTCGACCCGTCCCGGCGCCCCGCGGGTCGACGAGGACGAGGAGCTGCGCCGGGTGCTGCCGGTCGTCTCCGCCCTCGCCGCCGAGGACGTCGTGGTCAGCGTGGACACCATGCGCGCCTCCGTCGCCGCGGCGAGCGTCGAGGCCGGGGCCCTCATCGTCAACGACGTCTCCGCCGGGCGGGCCGACCAGGACATGGGCCGCGAGGCGGCACGGCTGCGCACCCGCCTGGGCACGCCGCCGGTGTTCATCGCGATGCACTGGCGCGGACACAGCGACGTGATGAACGAGCTGGCCGTCTACGAGGACGTCGCACGCGACAGCGCCGCCGAGCTGGCAGAGCGCCTGACCGCGCTGCGGGACGCCGGGGTCGAGGACCGCTTCCTCGTCGTCGACCCGGGGCTGGGCTTCTCCAAGACCGGCGAGCAGAACTGGGACGTGCTGGCCGACTGGTCGGCGATCGACGCCCACGGCCTGCCCATCCTCATCGGAGCCTCCCGCAAACGCTTCGTGGGCGCGCTCGGCGTGGACCGCGACCTCGCGACCGCCGCGATCAGCGCCTACAGCGCCGAGCACGGCGCGTGGGCGGTGCGGGTGCACGATGTCGCGCCCTCCCTCGCCGCCGTGCGGGTGGGCGACCGACTGCGTCGGAGCATCCACCGATGAGCGCGCCGTCGACAGAGCCATTCGCGCACCCGAGCCGCCTGGACCGCATCGAGGTGACGGGGATCCGCGCCTGGGCGCACCACGGCGTGCTCGCGGAGGAGACGAGGCTGGGGCAGCAGTTCCTCGCCGACGTCACCCTGCACCTGTCCACCGCCCCCGCGGGCCGGGCCGACGCGCTCGCGCGCACGGTGAACTACGCCGAGGTCGCCCACGCCGTTCGCGAGGAGCTCACCGCCGGTCCGTACGCCCTGGTCGAGACCCTCGCCGAGAGGATCGCCGAGCGGATCCTCACCGACACCGGCCACCCGCTGGTGCGCCGGGTCGGGATCCGGGTGCACAAGCCGGCCGCCCCCGTCGGCCTGCCCGTCGACGACGTCACCGTGAGCATCGAGCGGGACGCCCCGCCGGTGACGGCAGTGCTCGCCCTCGGCACGAACCTCGGCGACCGCGCCCAGCACCTGCGCTCCGCGCTCGAGCTGCTGGCCGCCGTGGACGGGATCGAGGTGGAATGGACCGGACCCGTGCTGGAGACCGCCCCCGTGGGCGGCCCGGCGGATCAGGGCGCCTTCCTGAACTCGGCGATCGGGGTGCGCACCGCGCTGGGCCCCTTCACCCTGCTCGAGGCGACGCAGCGCGCGGAGCGAGCCGCCCGCCGGGAGCGCCTGGTGCGCTGGGGACCGCGCACCCTCGACGTCGACGTGATCACCTACGGCGACTGGACCAGCCAGGACGAGACCCTCACCGTCCCGCATCCGCGCGCCCACCGGCGAGCCTTCGTGCTGGCGCCGTGGCACGCCGCCCGGCCCGAGGCCGAGCTGCCCGGGCACGGCCCCCTCGCACCGCTGCTGGCGGCGGCCGAGGACCGCGAGGGGCTGCGGCCGGGCCCCGAGATCGAGGGGTACGGGATCGCGTGAGACCGCTGAACGTGCCGGCCCTGGTGCTGATCCTGGTGGTCGGCGCCGGTTTCGGGGCGCAGATGCTGGAGACCTTCGCGGCCCGCGGCCACTCCCTGCCGCTGGCCGGATGGCTCACCACCGTGGTGCTGCTGGTGCTCAGCGCCGTGCTGCTGACGTTCGGGCTGCCGCTGCGGCGCTACATGCTCGAGAGCGAGGAGCGCCGGGAGCGTCCCAGCTTCGCGCCGCGCCGCCACCAGATCGACCTGCCCACCGCCTATCGCACCGTGCTGCTGGCCCGGGCCTGCGCCTACACCGGCGCCGTGGTCGGCGGGATCTTCGCCGGCCAGGCGCTGTTCCTGATCCTGTCCGGCACCGGCGACCCGTGGCGGGGCATCCTGCCCACCGCCGCGGCCGCTGTCGCGGGGATCGTGCTGGGGGTGCTGGGCGTCGTCGTCGAGCGCTGGGGGAAGCTCCCGCCCGAGGACGGCGAAGGGTCGCCGGAGGGCGCGGGGGCGGGCGGCTGAGATGGACGCCGAGCACGGGGCACCGACTTCCGACGGACCCGGCATCGACCTCCCGCACGATGCGGGCGGGCCCGGAGGTGACACGATGGTGCCCATGAGCTCCACCCCCGATCCCGCCGCACGGCCCGCCCCGGACCCGGCGCCCGGCCCGGTGCTGTCCGACGACCCCGAGGGCCTCCTCGGCGCCGACGCGCTGCGGCCGGTCTCCGTCTCGCTGATCCGCGCCCGCTACGTGGCCGGCATCGTCGGGGACGTCCTGTGCGTGCTGATGATCGCCGGCGCGATCACATCGGCCTCGCTGACGGGCATCTGGTGGCTGGCCGCTCTGGGGGCGCTGCCGCTGGTGATCCTGCTGCAGCACCTGCTGCTCACGCCTCGCCGCGTGCGGGCGATCGGCTACCTGGACGCCGAGGACGACGTCACCATCGCCAGCGGCGTCATGTTCCGCTCCGTGCACACCATCCCCTACGGACGGGTGCAGTCGGTGAAGATCGACGAGGGACCGGTGGACCGACGCTACGGCCTGGCCAAGCTCACGGTGAGCACCGCCAACGGCGCCTCGACCGTCGTGCTGCCCGGACTGCCCAGAGCGGAGGCGGAGCGGCTGCGTGCCCTGCTGACCGCCCGCGGCATCGAGACCATGGCGGCGCTGTGAGCGCCCGCGGCCGGGACGGTGCCGCGGCCGGCCCCCCGACCCCCGCGGAGCCGGGGGCAGGAGCCGGCCCCGCCCCGGGGCCCGACGGGCCGGCGGAGCCCGGCTCCACCGCCGCGCGCCGCAGGACCCACCCCATCACCCCGCTGATGACCGGATGGAAGATCGTGGTGGGCGTCATCGCGGTGCTCGCCGCGCAGAACATCGCGCAGCTGGTCGACGACTTCACCGTGCGGCGCGCCCTCATCGGGCTGGCCGTGCTCGCGATCGTCGTGGTGGTCGCCATCGTCCTGGCGGCCGTCAGCTGGTGGTTCACCACCTATGCGGTCGACGAGGCCGGCGTCTCCCTGCACCGCGGCATGATCAGCCGCTCCCGCGAGTACGCGCCCCGCGCCCGCATCGAGTCCGTCTCCGTCGAACGACCGCTGCTGGCCCGCGTGCTGGGCCTGGCGAAGGTGCGGGTCGAGGTCGCCGGGGGCGGCGAGTCGTACCTCGACATCGAGTACGTCCGCTCCGCGGACGCCGAGGAGCTCCGCCGCGGGATCCTCGGGGTCGCGGCGCTGGATGCGCCCGCCACGGCGCACGACGGGCCGCAGGACGCGGAGGACGACGGGGCGGTGCCGGCATCGGCCCGGCCGGCTCCGAGCGCCGACGGGGAGGGCGCGCACCCCGCCGCGGCGAGTCCGCCCGAGCACGGCGGGAGGTCGTGGGAGAGCTTCCTGCACGACGGCGTCACCGAGGGGGAGCTGATCGCACAGATCCCGACCCGTCGGCTGGTCCGCTCGCTGCTGCGCGACCCCGGATTCCTGCTCGGCGTCGTGATGAGCGTCTGCGGGGTCCTGGTGGCGATCGGGCTGGCGGTCTGGCAGGACGGCCTCTCCTTCGCGGCGATCGTGGCGCTGCTGCCCACCGCCATCGCGATCCCGAAGTACGTCTTCGGCCGCATCGAGGCGGGTTGGGGCTTCGTCTCGCGCCTCACCGAGCGGGGGCTGCGGATGCGACGCGGCCTGGCCAACACCCGCACGGACAACATCGCCGCCGGGCGCATCCAGCGCGTCGAGCTGTACCGTCCGCTGCTGTGGCGGGGCCCGGGCTGGACCGGGGTGAGCGTCACCGTGGCCGGCATCGAGGACAGTGACGAGAACGGCGCCGAGAACGTGCTGCCGGTGGGCACCCGCGACGAGCTGCGCGCCACGCTCGGCCACCTCGCCGCCCCGCTGGGCACCGCCGACGACACCGCCACGATCGAACATCTGCTGTCCGGGCCGGCCCGGGAGCTCGACGGGCTGCGCACCCCCGTCCGCGCCTTCTGGATCGCCCGCCGCACCCAGGTCGCGGTGCTGCTGCCGGCAGCGATCGTCCAGCGCAGCGGCATCCTCACCCGCCGGCTGGAGATCATCCCCCGCGAGAGGATCCAGGACCTCACCGTCGAGGACGGCCCGCTCGCCGCCCGGCTCGGCGTGCTGGACATGCGGATCGGCGTCGCCGGCGAGACCATGCTGCTGTCCGACCTGCCCCGGCACGATCTGCTCTCCCTGCACGCCGTGCTCGCCCGCGACGCCGCCACCCTCCGCCGCTACCGCGACCGGGCGCACTGGCCGCGGCCGGCCTCGAGGTCCGTCGGCGCTGCGCCCGCCGGTGCGGCGCCCGCCACGGGGGAGGCCCCGTGACCGCGCCGCGCCTGGGAATCGGCGTGATCGGCGCGGGCCGGGTCGGCGCCGTGCTCGGAGCCGCGCTGCGCGCCGAGGGCCATGCGCTCACCGGCGCGTACGCGGTCTCGGACGCCTCGCGCGAGCGCGCCGCAGCGCTGCTGCCCGGGGTGCCGCTGCTGGACGTCCCCTCCCTCGTCGAGCGCAGCGAGATGCTGCTGCTGGCCGTCCCCGACGACCAGCTGGCGCCGCTGGCCGCCGGCATCGCCGCCACCGGGATGGTCCCCGGGGGACAGCTCGTGGTGCACACCTCCGGGCGCTACGGCACCGAGGTGCTGGCACCGCTGGCCCACGCGGGCAGCGCGACCCTCGCCCTGCACCCGGCGATGACCTTCACCGGCACCCGGGCGGACCTCGCCCGCCTGATCGGGTGCCCGATGGGCATCACCGCCGCCCCCGATCTGCTCCCCGTCGCCGCGGCGCTCGCGGTGGAGCTCGGCGGCGAGTCGGTGGTGATCGCCGAGGGCGACCGGCCGCTCTACCACGCGGGCCTGGCCCATGCCGCCAACCATCTCGTCGTCCTCGTCGACCAGGCGCGCGAGGCCCTCTCCCGACTCGGGATCGACGAGCCCGGCGCGTACCTGCGCCCGCTGCTGGACGCGGCGCTGGACGAATCCCTCCGCCACGGGTCGAAGGCGCTGACCGGCCCCGTCGTGCGCGGGGACGCCGGCACCGTCGCCGCGCACCTCGACGCGCTCGCGGACCTCGATGCGACCGGGGCGCCGGGGGAGCGGGGAGACGTCGGCGACACCTATCGCGCCCTCGCGCTCGCGGCCCTGGCCCGTGCGAGACTCCCCGAGGAGACCCGGGCGAGGATCCGGGGACTGCTGGAGGACCAGCCGCCGAGGAAGGACGAGGGATGACCCAGGACACGCCGGCCCGCGCGCGCACGAGGCTCGTCACCACCAGGTCCGCGCTGCGCGAGGAGCGCGAGGCGATGACCGGCACCGTCGCCGCGGTGCTCACCATGGGCGCGCTCCACGACGGTCACCTGGCGCTGGTCCGACGGGCCCGGGAGCTCGCCGATCACGTGATCCTCACCGACTTCGTCAACCCGCTCCAGTTCGGCCCCGGCGAGGACTACGAGGCCTACCCGCGCACCCTCGAAGCGGATCTGGCGCTGGTCGACGGGCTGGTCGACGTCGTCTTCGCTCCCGCGGTCCGGGAGATGTATCCCGTTCTCCCGCCGACGGTCTCCGTGACCGCCGGCCGCGCCGGCACGATCCTCGAGGGCGCCGCCCGCCCCGGACACTTCGACGGCGTGGTGACCGTGGTGGCCAAGCTGCTGCAGCTGACCCGCCCGCACCTGAGCGTCTTCGGGCGCAAGGATGCCCAGCAGCTGGCGATCATCCAGCGCCTGGTCGCCGATCTCGACCTGCCGGTGCGGATCGAGCCCGTCGAGATCCAGCGCGAGCCCAGCGGCCTGGCCCGCTCCAGCCGCAACGCGTACCTCGGCCCGTCCGGGCGCCGGAAGGCGCTGGCCCTGTCCCGCACGATCGCGGACGCCCAGGCGGCCGCCCCCTCCGCCGGAGCGATCCGCGCCGTGCTCGCCGAGGCGCTCGAGCGCGCCGAGATCGACTGGGACTACGCCCATGCCCTGGACCCGGCCACGCTCGAGCCGATCGGCCCGGAGCACCGCGGGGAGGTGCTGGTGGTGCTCGCCGGTGTCGTGGAGGGCACCCGGCTGCTGGACGCCGCTGTGGTGGTCGCGACAGAGCCCTGATCCCACGGGCATTCTCGGCGGCAGTGATGAGACAATCGCCCCATGAGCGAGAACCCCCCTGCCCCTGGAACGACGGACACCTCCGACCAGGTCGCGGTCCGCAAGTCCAAGCGGGAGCGGCTGCTGGCGCGCGGCGAGGAGGCCTATCCGGTCTCGGTCCCGGTGACCACCACCATCGCCGAGGTGCGCTCGTCCTACGGCCATCTCGAGGCCGGTGAGGAGACCGAGGACGTCGTCGGCGTCGCCGGCCGCGTCGTCTTCCAGCGCAACACCGGCAAGCTGGCCTTCATCACCCTCCAGGACGGTGCCGGGGAACGCCTGCAGATCATGGCCTCCCAGGCGGTGATCGGAAAGGAGCGGCTGGCCGACCTCAAGGCCGATGTCGACCTCGGCGACCACGTCTTCTTCCACGGCCGGGTGGGTGCCTCCCGCCGCGGCGAGCTGAGCGTCTTCGCCGACGCCTGGCAGATGGCGGCCAAGGCCGTGCGCCCCCTCCCGGTGCTGCACGCCGAGCTGTCCGAGGAGTCCCGCGTCCGCAACCGCTACGTGGACCTCATCGTGCGCCAGGAGGCCCGCGACACCGTCCGCCGGCGGGCCGAGATCATGCACTCCCTGCGCGCCTCCTTCCACGACCGCGGCTTCGTCGAGGTCGAGACCCCGATGCTGCAGGTGATCCCCTCCGGCGCCGCCGCCCGGCCGTTCGTCACCCACATGAACGCCTTCGACCTGGACCTCTACCTGCGGATCGCCCCGGAGCTGTTCCTGAAGCGGGCGGCCGTGGGCGGCCTGGAGAAGGTCTACGAGATCAACCGCAATTTCCGCAACGAGGGCGCGGACTCCACGCATTCCCCGGAGTTCGCGATGCTCGAGGCCTATGAGGCGTACGGGGATTACGACACCATCGGTGATCTCACCCAGCGGCTCGTGCAGGAAGCGGCCGAGCGGGCCTTCGGATCGCAGACGGTCACCCTCGCCGACGGCTCTGAATACGACTTCTCCGGGGAATGGGCGAAGATCACCGTCTACGGCTCCCTCTCGGAATCCCTCGGTGAGGAGATCACCCCGGAGACCGCTCCCGAGCGGCTCCGCGAGATCGCCCGCGGCCTCGGCCTCGATCTGGATCATCCGAAGTTCGGCCACGGAAAGCTCGTCGAGGAGCTGTTCGAGCACCGTGTGGGCGATCATCTCCACGAACCGACCTTCGTGCGGGATTTCCCGGTCGAGACCAGCCCGCTGGTGCGGGCGCACCGCTCGCAGCCCGGCGTGGTCGAGAAGTGGGACCTCTATGTGCGCGGGTTCGAGCTCGGCACCGGCTATTCGGAGCTGGTCGACCCGGTGATCCAGCGCGAGAGGTTCGCCCAGCAGGCGCAGCTCGCCGCCCAGGGCGACGACGAGGCCATGCGCCTGGACGAGGACTTCCTCGAGGCGATGGAGTACGCGCTGCCGCCGACCGGCGGCATGGGGATGGGCGTGGACCGGCTGCTGATGGCGCTGACCGGCCTGGGCATCCGCGAGACGATCCTCTTCCCGCTCGTGAAGCCGGAGGCCTGAGATGGATTCCGGATTCTGGTTCGAGGCCGGTTCCCTGCTGCCGTCGATCGGTGTGGGACTGCTGTTCTGGTTCGTGATGCGCGCGGTCATGCGCGCGGATCGCCATGAACGCGAGGTCGAGCGGCAGGCGGAACAGGAATACCGTGAACTCCACGAAGGTGATGAACAGAATCACTCCGCCTGAACCGATATCGGTATCAGATTGAAATCTGGGACCCTGCGGCTGATACTGGGGCGGATGGCGAACTCATCCGAGTCCGCACGAAGTCAAGGCATCAGACCAGCAAGGGAGAACCCCTATGGCACGGAAGACCTACGTGGAGCTCATCGATGATCTCAACGGCGAGACCGCCGACGAGACGGTGAGCTTCGCCCTGGACGGAGTCGCCTACGAGATCGACCTGTCGGAGGCCAACGCCTCGAAGCTCCGCGAGGAGCTCGGCAGCTGGGTCGAGAAGGCGCGCCGGGTGGGCGGTCGTCGTTCTCGCGGGACTGCACCGGCTCGCAGCAGCTCGAACGACTCCGCCCGGATCCGCGAGTGGGCCCGCCAGGCCGGCTACGAGGTCCCGGACCGCGGCCGGATCTCCGGCACCATCCGCAAGGCCTACGAAGAGGCCCACGCGCAGTGATCCCGAGCGCCGCCCGGCCGCCCAGCGGCGGGGCCGCGCACGGACAGCAGCACGGGCCCGTCACCGATCGGTGACGGGCCCGTCGCTCATCCGCCGGCGCCGGTGAGGGGGCTCACCAGCCCCGCAGGGTCCAGGACGCGGCGTGCTCGGCGCCGGGGGACAGGCGCACCACGTCGATGCCGCTGCGGAACGCGTCCGGCGGGCAGGTCATCGGCTCCACGGCCAGACCGAGGCGGTCGTCCTCCGGCTCCGGACGATCGCCGGTGTGGATCTGCAGCCACGGGCATTCCGGGCCCGCGGTCAGCTCCACCCCGGTGCCGCCGGGGGCGGAGACGGTCACCACCACCCGTCCCTGCGGATCCCGGCCGAGATCGGTGAAGGCGTGATCGATGAACAGGGGGCCGAGCGTCCGGGCCGTGCGGAAGTCGAAGTCGCTGCCGGGAGCGACCGGCGCGGTGCCGGTGGGGAGCAGGCGATCCTCGGTGACGGTGAGCACGGTCCCGGTCTCGACCTGCAGCGACCACGCATCCAGCGGCTCCGGCCCCGCCACCAGGTACGGATGCGGGCACACCCCGTAAGGAGCATCCTGCGCGCCGAGGTTGCGTGCCGTGACCGTGGTCGTCAGCCCCTCCTGCGGGTCCAACGCGTAGTGCACGGTCAGCAGCAGGTGGAAGGGGTACCCGGTCGAGGGGAACAGCTCGGTGCGCAGCACCAGCTCGTCCTCCGAGAGGGCCGCCGGGGTGAAGGCCTGGAAGGAGACCAGGCCGTGCAGCGCGTTGCCGCGCTCGGGCTCGCTGAGCGCGGTGCGGATCTCCTGGCCGTCCCAGGTGTACGTGCCGTCGCCGATCCGGTTCGGCCAGGGGGCGACGATCGCTCCGCGGTAGTTCTTCATGGGGCCGGTCTCGGGGCTGCGCACCAGCAGGTCCCGGCCTCCGACGGTGAGGGATTCGAGCGTGGCGCCCACCGAGGAGACCTCGGCCCGGTACTGCCCGGCCTCGAGGGCGAACAGCTCTCCGCGATCCCGCGGGGCATCGGCGGCGGGCAGGTCGAGCCCTGTGGTCGGGGTGGCGTCGTTCATGGCTTCTTCTCCTGGGTGCCGGCTGTGTCGGTCGTGGGCTCGGGATCCGGTTCGGGGACGGGCTCCGGCTCGATCAGGACCACCTCGAGGCGGCGCGGGCCGTGCACCCCCTCGACACGGTCGAGCTCGATGTCGCTGGTGGCGCTCGGCCCGGAGATCATCGTCCAGGCCGCTGCGGGGTCCTCGCCCATGCGCTGGATCGCCTTGGGCACGCCGAGCACCACCTGCTCGGCCTCGACCACCACCACGTGGCGGTCCGGCACCAGACTGATCGCGCGCCGCCCGCCGAGGTCGTCGTTGCGCAGCACGATGGTCCCCGTCAGGGCGATCGCCGTGTGGCATCCGGTGAGCACCGCGTCGATCGCATCGAGCTCGTGCGGCGCCGCGGTGCCGTCGTCGGTCACCACGTCGGCCTCGGTCCGGGCGCACCAGGATGCGGGCACGCCGGAGGGGACGATCACGCTGCGGGCCCCGTCCAGGGCTGCGGCGACCGCCGCCGGCGCCGTGGCCGCCGTGGCGCGGTGGACGGTCGCGGTGTAGTCCTCGAGACGCTGGACCAGTACGCCGCGCACCTTCTCGGGGGCGGTGCGGACCTCCTGCTTGTCGTCGGCCCGCTGGTACGTGCGCGGCACGTCCTCGGCCTCGGTGACCTCATCGCTCCGCGGGACCGCCAGGGCGGTCCGGACACGGGCGAGGATCTCCTCCTTCGCGCTCATCCCCGGGGTACGGGCGGGGCGGCTGTCGGTCCACTCGCTCATGCGCGTCCCTCGTCCCCGGCGCCCGGGCCCTCGGCCGACGCATCGTCGGCGGTGCTGTCCTCGGCGGCGCCGTCCTTCGAGCTCGCGTCCTGCTCCCGCGCGGCGCGGTCCTTCTCGTGCTGCTCCCACCAGCTGCGGAAGGAGGCGCCGGGCTTGGGCAGGTCGCGGTGGTCGGTCCAGCCCGGCATCAGCGGGAGGACCCCGGGCAGCTTGCCGATGTTCTTCCCGCGCAGGACGGAGCTCAGCGGTCCGGCGGAGCGCACCGCGATGTCGTAGGCGCGGGGCGAGGACATCAGCTTGCTCGCGCCCTGGAGCGCCACGTCCCAGGTGCTGTGGAAGTCGCCGCGGGTCTCCCGGCGGCGGTCGACGTCCTTCGCCCGCAGATGCACCAGGATGCGGGGGATGTCGATCTTCACGGGGCACACGTCGTAGCAGGCCCCGCAGAGGCTCGAGGCGTACGGCAGCGTCGAGTTCGGATCATCGCTGCCGTGCATCCCCGTCATCTGCGGCGAGAGGATCGCCCCGATGGGACCGGGGTACGTGGAGCCGTAGGCGTGGCCGCCGGTGCGGGCGTACACCGGGCAGACGTTCAGGCAGGCGGAGCAGCGGATGCAGTGCAGAGCGCTGCGCCCCTCCGGGTCCTCGAGCACCGCGGAGCGGCCGTTGTCCAGCAGCACCAGATGGAACTCCTCGGGACCGTCCCCCTCGTGGACGCCCGTGAACAGGGTGGTGTACGGGTTCATCCGCTCCCCGGTGGAGGAGCGGGGCAGCAGCTGCAGGAAGACCTCGAGGTCCTGGAAGGTCGGCACGATCTTCTCGATGCCGACCACGGAGATGAGGGTCCTCGGCAGCGTCAGGCACATGCGGCCGTTGCCCTCGGACTCGACGACCACCAGCGTGCCGGTGTCGGCGACGGCGAAGTTCGCGCCGGAGATCGCCACCGAGCCGGGCATGTCCAGGAACTTCTCGCGCAGGAAGCGGCGGGCCGCCTCGGCGAGCTCGGCCGGGTCGTCGGTGAGGGAGGGATCGAGGTCCGGCATCGCCGCGAGGAAGATCTCCCGGATCTCGGAGCGGTTGCGGTGGATCGCGGGCACCAGGATGTGCGAGGGGGTGTCCCCGGCCAGCTGCACGATGAGCTCGGCGAGATCCGACTCGATCGCACGGATCCCCGCATGGGCGAGGACCTCGTTCAGACCGATCTCCTGGGTCGCCATCGACTTGACCTTCAGGACCTCCCGCGCATCGCGCTCGAGCGCCAGCCGGGTCACGATCTCCCCGGCCTCCTCGGCATCGCGCGCCCAGTGCACCACGCCGCCGGCCGCGGTCACGGAGGCCTCGAGCTGCTCCAGCAGCTCCGGGAGATGGTCGGTGACCTGCCACTTCAATGCGCTTCCGGCGGAGCGGAGCTTCTGCCAGTCCCGCGCCTCACGCACGGCCGAGGCGCGCTTGGCCTGGATCGTCGAGGTGGCGTGGCGCAGGTTCCCGCGCAGGGTCTCGTCACCGAGGTCCGTGCGCGCCGCGTCGGGGAAGTCCCGCTGCCCGCGCAGCAGCGAGCCCGGGGAGGCGTGCTGCGGGCGGATGGTCGGGATGCCCAGGTCCACTGTGTTCACAGAACCATCTCCTCCCACTCGTTCCTCGCAGTTCGTCGACACGCCGCAGTGTTCATCGCTCCGCCCTTCCCAGGATGGTCTCCGACGGGACGAAGGGGTCCTCCTGCGTGGAGGCGAGGATCTGGGCGAGGTGGATCGAGCGCGGCGCCGAGCCCGTGCGCCGCAGCTTGCCGCCGATGTTCATCAGGCACGAGGCATCGCCCGCGACGACGAAGTCCGCGCCGCTGCGCACCACGTTCTCGGCCTTGTCCGTGACCATCGCATCGCTGGTGGCGTCGTTCTTCACCGAGAACGTGCCGCCGAAGCCGCAGCAGGTGTCGGACTCGGGCAGGTTCTTCATCTCGAGCCCCTCGACGGCGCGCAGCAGCTTGAGCGGGCGGGCGCCCACCTTGAGGAAGCGCATCGAGTGGCAGGTGGGGTGGTAGGTCACCGAGTGCGGGAAGTAGGCGCCGACGTCGGTCACCTTGAGCACGTCCACCAGCAGCTCCGAGAGCTCGTAGGTCTTCGCAGAGACCGCCGCGGCGCGCTGCTCGAGCTCGCTGTCGCCCTCGTGCCGTGCCACCAGCTGATGCTGGTCGCGCACGCAGCCCGCGCAGGAGCCCGACGGCATCACGATCGCGTCGACGCTGTCCAGCGCCGGTTCGAAGGTGTCCACGAAGGAGCGCACGATGGGAGCCGCCTCGGTGTAGTAGCCCGAGTTCGTGTGCATCTGGCCGCAGCAGGTCTGGCGCTTGTCGAACACCACCTCGTGGCCCAGCCGCTCCAGCAGCGTGACCGTCGCCCGCGCCACGTCCGGCGCCATCACGTCCACCAGGCACGTGGTCATCAGTGAGATGCGCATCGGCTGTCCCTTCCTCCTCGTCGTGCTCTCGCGATCCGCCGTCGTCGTCCGGCGCGAGGGCTGATCGCCCCCGCACCGCCGTCAGGAGTGGTCCAGGCCCAGCGCGTCGGCCGTGCGCTCGAGGGTCCGGTGCGCCTCCTGCGGATCATCCGACAGGGAACGCCCCCAGCTGGGGACCATGCGGGTCAGGGCGGGGCGCCAGTCCTCGATGCGCTGCGGGAACATCTTCTCGAGCATGCCGAGCATGATGCTGGTGGCGGTCGAGGCGCCCGGCGAGGCGCCGAGCATGCCGCCGATGGAGCCGTCGGCCGCGGTGATCAGCTGGGTGCCGAACTGCAGCACGCCGTGCTTGGACCTGTCCGGTGCGATCACCTGGACGCGCTGCCCGGCCGTGACCTCCTCCCACTCGCCCTCGCGGGCCGAGGGCATGTACTCGCGCAGGGCCTCGAAGCGCTGGTGGTGCGTCGCCGCGAGCTGGGAGCCGAGGTAGACCATCAGATCGAGGTTCGGCGGGGCGACCGCCATCATCTGGGTGATGTTCGAGGGCTTCACCGACTCGATGAGGTCGGTGTACCGGCCGGTCTTGAGGAACTTCGGCGACCAGCCCGCGTACGGGCCGAACATGAGCGACCGCTTCCCGCCCACGTAGCGGGTGTCGAGGTGCGGGACGCTCATCGGGGGAGCGCCGACGGCCGCCTTGCCGTACACCTTGGCGTCGTGACGGGCGATGGTGTCGGGATCGGTGCAGCGCAGCCACTGCCCGGAGATCGGGAACCCGCCGAAGCCGCGGATCTCCTCGATCCCGGACTTCTGCAGCAGCGGCAGCGCGTAGCCGCCGGCGCCGACGAAGACGAACGGCGCGCGCACCACGCTCATCGCGTCGTCCTTCGTGGAGCGGACCATCACGCCCCAGTCGGTGCCCATGCGGCGCAGGTCCACGACCTCGGAGCCGGTGGAGACGGTGGTGCCGGTGCGGGCGGCGAAGTCGAGCATCTGCCGGGTCAGCGCGCCGAAGTCGACGTCGGTGCCGTCGGGGGAGCGTGTGGCGGCGATGGTCTCGGTGACCGGTCGACCCTCGGCGACCAGCGGTGCCCACTCGGCGAGCTTCGCATGCTCGGTGGTGAACTCCATCCGGTCGAACAGCGGGTTCGAGGTGAGTGCCTCAT
>CAZHSL010000009.1:0-21613 GCA_964535185.1 uncultured Corynebacterium sp. | reverse complement strand
ACGGCCCGGAGGTCTCGGCCGAGCTGCGCCTGAGCTCGAAGTCGCACTGGGACGTGCCGGTGCGGGTCGGTTCGAGCACCGTCCACGTGCTCGCCTCCCACCCCACCCCGCCCAGCTTCGACGGCCCCGAAAAGCGCAACCAGCGCCGCAACCACGACGAGATCCGCCTGTGGGCCGACTACCTCAGCCCCGGCCGCCGCTCGCGCTGGATCGTGGACGATGCCGGCAACCGCGGCGGGCTCGCCCCCGACGACCAGTTCGTGATCCTCGGCGACTTGAACGCCGACCCCGTCGACGGCGACTCCTGGCCCGGCGCGATCGGCCAGCTGCTGGACCATCCCCGGGTGCAGGACCCCCGCCCGGGCAGCGACGGCGCCGTCGAGGCCGCCGAGACGCAGGGAGGGGCGAACCTCCAGCACACCGGCGAGCCCCGCCTGGACACGGCGGACTTCACCGACGACCCCGCGCCGGGCAACCTGCGCGTGGACTACGCGCTGCCCTCCCGGCCGCTCCAGGTCGTCTTCTCGGCCGTCTACTGGCCGCAGACCGGCCATCCCGGCAGCGAGCTGACCGGCACCGACCCGTTCCCGGCCTCGGACCACCGCCTGGTGCGGGTGGACCTCCAGATCGCGGACTGAGACCGCCGCCGGGCATAGGCTTCGGGCATGACCACCGCACTGCCCCCGCTCCTCGACGTCGCCGCCCTGCACACGCTCCGCGAGGAGTGCGCCGCCGGTGCCCGCCCCCTCCGCCTGCTCGACGTGCGCTGGGCGCTCGACGGCTCGAAGGGCCACCGCACCTACCTGGAGGGTCATCTGCCCGGCGCGGTGTACATCGACCTCGACACCGAGCTCGCCGCCCCCGCCCGGCCCGAGGCCGGCCGCCACCCGCTGCCCGCTCCGGAGGACTTCGCGGCCACGCTGCGCCGGGCCGGCGTCACCGCGGACTCCGTCGTGGTCGCCTACGACGACAGCAACGGTGCGCCCGCCGGGCGCCTGGTGTGGATGCTGCGTGCCCTGGGGCACCCGGCCGCGGTGCTCAGCGGCGGCCTGGCCGCCTGGGACGGCGAGCTCGAGACCGACGACGTGCGCCCCGCGCCCGGGGACGTCGCCGCCCGCGCCTGGCCCGCGGACCGCATCGCCACGGCCGACGAGGTCGCCGACGGGCAGGCGCTGGTCGTCGACGCCCGCGCCCCCGAGCGCTACCGCGGCGAGGTCGAGCCGATCGATCCTCGCGCCGGGCACGTCCCGGGCGCCGTGAACCTGCCCTTCGCCGGGAACCTCGAGGACGACGGCCGCTTCATGGGGCCCGAGGAGCTGCGGCGCCGCTTCGAGGCCGCCGGCGTGAGCCAGGACCGGGAGACGATCGTGTACTGCGGCTCCGGTGTCACCGCCACCCATGACCTGCTGGCGCTGGAGAGCGCCGGCTTCACCCGGCTGCGGCTGTTCCCGGGCTCGTGGTCCCAGTGGAGCGCGGACGGGTCGCGCCCCGTCGCCGTCGGCCCGAACCCCTGAGACAGAGCCGCCGGCTCATCCGCGCGGGTGTATCGCGCGGATCGCGCGGACGATCTCGCGGTGCTGCGCCCGCTGCGCGCGCTCCTCGCCCTCGGGCGCGTCCTGGCCCAGCACGGCGGCCCAGATCGGGACCATCTCCTCGTGGTACGAGTGGCCGTGCCCGCCGCTGACCGTGATGGACAGCGGCATGTCGGCCGCGATCTGCCAGAAGGTGATCCAGGGGAACCAGCGCATCGCCGGGGTGACGTCGTGGCCCACCCGCTCCTGCAGCCAGGCCGGCTCCCGCCACAGCAGGGAGGGGTCGAACCAGACCACCGGGTCCGAGGGGTGCTGGGCGTAGACGACGCGCGGGTGGCGCCACTGCTCGTACAGCCCGCCCCAGTAGTTGCGCTCGAGGTCCTGCGGGCGGGTGACCACCCGGATGTGGCGGCCGTCCTCGATGATCGGGGCCACGGCGGGGGAGCCGGGGCGCGAACGGGCCGTCAGCTGCTGCCACAGCGGCGTGAAGCTCGGGGTGCCGGTCCACACCGCGCCGTCGACCGCGGAGAGCATCTCGGGCACGTCGCGGAAGGCGGACTGCCCGCCGAAGGAGCCCAGCGACTCCCCGGCCACGTACAGTGCGGGCCGGCGATCCGTCGGCAGCTGCGCGAGACGCCGACGGACCGCGTCCAGCAGCAGCCGGCCGGCGCGCTGCGGGGAGCGGCGGTCGATGAGGTAGGTCAGGGGGCTGGGGTAGTACGAGTACTGGATCGAGGCGGTCGCGCAGTCGCCGGCGGTGAGGAACTCGATCGCGGACAGCGACCACTCCTGCAGCCAGCCGGTGCCGGTCCCGGTGAACAGCACCAGCACCTCCCGGTCCCAGGCCCCGGTGCGGTCCAGCTCGGCCACCACCGCGTCCACGGTGTCCTCGAGCGTGCGGGTGCCCGACTTCGCGGCGTAGACGCGGATCGGCTCGAGCGCCTCGCGGCCGAGGGTGCGGGAGATCAGCGCCGGGTCCGCGCCGCCGGAGACGATCTTGCGGCCGGGCGCGCCGAGGGACTGCCAGGTCTCGAGCGACTGCGGCCCGCCGGAGCGCAGCGCAGAGGTGGGCCGGGGGACGTCCGGCGAGATCAGCTGGTTCGCGGTGTCCGCCCGCTCGATCATCGCCTCCAGCACCCGGCCGCGGATCAGCCGGTCGGCGACCACGGCGACGGTCGCGGCGGTCAGCAGCAGGGAGAGGACCTTCACCACGCGCCGCGGCAGGTAGGGCCGCAGCAGCGCGCGGTACAGGCGGGTGGTCGCGATCGTCGAGCGGGCGAGGCCGAGGGCGAGGAGGGAAGCGCCGAGCCCCGCGGCGGAGCCGACCACATGGGTGGCGAGGTCCTTGGGCTCCTCCTGCACCAGGTGGCTGATCTCCCGCTGGCGCAGCACGCCGCGCACCCAGGAGTAGGTGGTGATGCCCACCAGCGCCCCGGCACCGATCCAGCGTGCCCGGAGCCGATGATCGGGGGCGATGCTCACCTGCAGGCCGATCTCCCGGCCCATCCGCCGCACCGCGCGGCCCGCGAGCGCCCCGCTGGCGTAGCCGTACACCTCGGACAGCCCGATGTTCACCGCCCACATCCACCACGTGCGCGGCAGCAGGCTCGGGGAGGTCGAGATCCAGGCGGTCGCCGCGGCTCCCAGGAACCCGGCCGTGTCCAGGGGCGCGGCGATCGCGGAGCGTCGGGCACGGCGGCCGCTGCCGCGGGCGGCTGCGCGCACCGCGCCGGCGGCGCCCCGCAGCCACAGCCGCGGGCCGGAGGGGGAGGAGGCGGGGCCTGAACGCATGCGGGCAGGCTATCGGACGGGCCGCGCAGGTCCACAGCGGATATCGGCGCGGTCCGGGCAGCGGGAGGGCCCCCGGGAGGAGGCCGTTCTCCGTACTCTGGAGGCATGAAGATCCTGCTGCCCGACACCGTCCCGCTCGATCCCGTGCTGCCCGAGGGCTGGGAGGCGGTGACGGTCGACGCCCGCGCCGAGATCCCCGCCGAGCACCATGACGCCGCGGTGCTGGTGGTCTGGGGGTCCTCCCGCCGCCACCTGGCCTCCGCCGCCGAGAGCCTCGAGGCGCTGCAGCTGGTGCAGTCGCTGTCGGCCGGGGTCGACGGCATCCTCGCCGCCGGGTTCGCCGAGCACGTGGTGATCGCCACGGGCGCCGGGCTGCACTCGCGCACGGTCAGCGAGCACTCCCTCGCCCTGCTGCTGAGCCTCGTGCGACGGCTGCCGGAGAGCCGGGAGGCGCAGCAGCGCCACGAGTGGTCCTCGGAGCTGGGCGGGCTGCAGCCGCTGCACCCCGAGGGCCGGCTCACCACGCTGCTCGGCGCCCGGGTGCTGATCTGGGGGTTCGGCCAGATCGGGCAGACCCTCGCCCCCTCCCTGCAGGCCCTCGGCGCCCAGGTGCGCGGAGCGGCCCGCAGCGCCGGCACCCGCGCCGGCTTCGAGGTGATCGCCGAGAGCGACGTGATGGCCGCACTGCCCGAGGTCGACGTGCTGATCGACATCCTGCCCGCGACGGAGGCGACCGCGGGTGCGGTGGGGCGCGAGGTGCTGGCCGCGCTGCCCGACCACGCGATCCTGCTCAACGTGGGCCGCGGGGCGACCGTGGACCAGGTGGCGCTGCGCGAGGCGCTCGAGGCGGGCACGCTCGGCAGCGCCGCGATCGACGTCACCGATCCCGAGCCGCTGCCGCAGGACGATCCCCTCTGGGACGCGCCGAGGCTGCTGATCACCCCGCACGCGGCCGGCGGCCGCCCCGTCGGTGCCGACGAGCGGATCGGTGAGAACCTGCTCGCCCTCGTGGAGGGCACGGAGCTGCTGCACGTGGCCGCGCGCTGATCCCGGACGCGCTGAGGCTGAACGGGTTCCGCGGTCCGCGGCGACGGGAGCCGCGCCACGGCTGGGACTCCTCGACGGGGACCCCGGGCATCTCGGCCGTGTACGTCGACAGGTGCTCGCTCACCTGGGCCTCGACCTGCTCCGCGACCCGATCCTCGACGCGGCCGCTGACCTCGTCGGTGAGTTCCGCGGAGTAGCGCTGGATGAACTCGCCCTGGCGCAGACGCAGCTCGAGCTTCTCGATGACCTTGACCTCGTCGCCCAGTGAACGCCACAGCGAGATGGTCATCCCGATCATCACCACGGAGAACGGCAGGGCGGAGAGCAGCGCCAGGGCCTGCAGGCCCTCCATGCCCGAGTCCCCGTCGGACAATGAGCTGACCCAGATCAGGGAGGCGGCGATCAGGCCGGAGGCGCACGCCCAGAAGATGCGGGTGATCCGCGGGGGTTCGGATCGCCCTTGTGGGCGATCATGTCCATCACGAACGCACCGGAATCGGCGCTGGTGATGAAGAAGATCGACACCGGCACGCCGGCGATGCCGGACAGCAGCGCACCGGCGGGGAGGTGAGCGAAGCTGTCGAACAGCAGCAGCGCCGCGAGCGCCATGCTCATCTTGGACAGCAGCTTGATGCCCTTGTCGACGCCGAGCGGCAGCGCGAACGCCACGGCGAGCAGGATGATCCCGGCGGCCACGAAGAAGACGGTCTTCGAGAGCGCGTATCCGGGGGCGCGGGCGACGAACGGTCCTTCGATGGGTTCACGATGCTCCACTCACAGGAGGGATCGGGTCGGAGCACCTCAGGGCAGCCCCGGCTGCTATCACGCCTTCCAGAGGGTGCCTGGGAGGCCATGGGAGCGGTCGGGCGTGCGATGTCTGACAGGGACCGCTGACCTCGCTCAGCCCGCGAGGCCGGCGGCGAGCTGCTCGACGCCGCGGGCCGAGATCTCGGCCACCACGTCCAGCTCCAGATGGAACTGCTGCCCGGCCGCCGGACCGCACAGGTCCGAGACCGCGCGCAGCGCGACGAAGGGGACGCCGAGCGCCTCGGCGGTGCGGGCGCTCGCGGTCGTCTCCATGTCCGCGCTCAGCGCGCGGGGGAACCGCTCCCGCATCGGCGCGGCGAGATCGGCGGTGACGAAGGCGTCGCCGGAGAGCATCAGCCCGCGGCGTACGCCGTGGCCCTCGCCGCGCCCGTCGGCGCGCAGCGCGGCCTGCTCGGCGGCATCGACCCACGCGGGTGCCGCCTCGAAGCGGACGGGCCCGCCGGGCACCTGGCCGGGCGCGTAGCCGAAGGCGGTGGCATCGGCGATCGAGTAGGCGAAGCTCTCGCCGACGATCAGCGTGCCCACCTCGACGTCGGCCGCGAGCCCGCCGCAGGACCCGGCGGCGACCACCACGCCGGGTGCGGCCTCGAGGACGGCCCAGGTCACCGCGGCGGTGGCGGCGGCGATGCCGATCCCGGTGGTGACCACGAGCGCATCGAGCCCCGCGAGGTTCCCGCGCCTCGCAGCGACACCGGCCGTGAAGGGCGTGGCCAGCTCGCGCGCCCCGGCGAGCCGTGCATGCAGGGGCGCGGCCTCCTCGGGCATAGCGACGAGGACCAGGAGAGGTCCCGCCGGGGGGACGGGTAGGGCGGCGGGGGAGGCGATCGGGTCGGGCATGCCCGAAGCGTACCGGCGCCGCCGCGGGTGCTCCTGGCGCCGCACCCAGCAGGGTTCGTTAGGCTGGTCGCATCCGCCAGCGAGGCGGCCCGACGGGTCGCGGACAGGAGGTAGTGATGGGTCGTATCCGAGACGCCGTGGTGACGGGGGCGCGCGCCGTGCGGCGCATCCCGATCCCCTCGACCGTGACCCATCAGGCGCTGCGGGAGGCCCGCAGCCCGTTGCCCCCGGGGCACGTGCTGAAGACGCACGCGATCGAGCACGAGATGATCGGCCGCACCCGCACGATCTGGCTCGACGAGCACCGGGCCGACGGCGGCATCATCGTGTTCCTCCACGGCGGCGCCTACGTCTCCGGCCCGTTCGCGAGCGACTGGGCATGGCTCTCCCGCCAGGTCGACGCGCTGGACTGCGCCGGTCTCATGGTCGACTACCGCAACGCGCCCGACCACCAGCACCCGGTGGGCCGGGACGACGTCGAGGCCGTGCTCGGCGCCCTCGCGGCCGACGGCCGGCTCGACGGGCGGCGCTGGGCGCTCGCCGGTCAGCACTCCGGCGGCGGCCTCGCCTTCGTCGTCGCCCGCCGGCTGCGCGAGCAGGGCGCGATCCCCGCCCCGTCGGCGCTGATCGCCATGTCGCCCTGGCTCGATCTCGAGCTCACCAACGCGGGCATCACCGAGACCGATCAGACCGATCCGGTCCACGAGCGGCGCCTGCTGCGCGACGCGGCCCGCCGCTACGCCGGCCGCACCCCGCTGCAGGATCCCGATCTCTCCCCGCTCAACGCGAGCCTCGAGGGCCTGCCGCCCGTCCACCTCAGCGTGGGCCTGCGGGACCTGTTCCTCTCGGAGGTGCGGGTGGCGAAGCTGCAGCTCGAGGAGAACGGTGCGGAGGTGCACCACCGGGAGATCAACGGCCGGCTCGGCCTGCAGCTGCTGCCCCGCAAGGGCGAGGACATCGAGCGGCTGCACCGCGAGCAGTCCGAGCTGCTGGCCCGGGTGCTGGGGCCGGAGGGCTGAGACCGCCCGCGACGGAGGGGCGGCCCGCTCTCGCGCGGGGCGCCGCTCAGCCCTCGACGCGCTCGACGTTCTCGACGATCACCAGGGCGGCGCCGGGGGTGCAGGCGGTCCAGCGGCGCTGCGGCATCAGGCGGATCATCCCGGCGATGAGCAGGCCGTGCCCGACGGTGTAGGTGAGCATGACCAGCTCGGTGCTGTACGCGATCGATGCGCCGGGCAGGAACCAGTCCATCGCCAGCACCGAGCTGGACAGCAGGAACAGCGTCCCGCCGGACCAGGTCAGGCCGTTCCCACCCGCCGAGAGGAAGGCCATCGCCGCGAGCGCCAGCGCGTAGGCGCCGACCACGACCAGCAGGTGCCCGGCGCCATCCGCGCAGGCCACGAACAGTCCCACCACCACGGCGCCGTACGGGATGGCCAGGGCGATGCGCATCGCATCCCGGGAGCGCGCCCACAGCGGTGCCAGCGCGGCCGCGTAGAAGATCAGCGCTCCCAGGAACCCGGCGACCGTGGCCGTCTGGACGGCGCCCGGCAGGAGCTGCCCCAGGGTGTCACCGGCCCAGGCGCACAGCAGGCCGCCGCTCAGCAGGGTGGTGGTGCGCGAGAGGTGCGGTGCGGCGGTCAGCAGCACCGCGAGCAGCAGCGGGGCCAGCAGCGGCTGGGACAGCCGCCTGAGCATCTCGGCATCCGCCGGTATCGCGGCGATGTTCACCGCCGCCGCGAGGGCATACGCCGCCCACAGTGCGAGGTGGACGGAGCGAATCGACGGCACTGCTCAAGGGTAGGAAGCCCCGACGACCGGGACCAGGCCGATGACCATCGGCGACGGGCACGTTTGGGTAACGTCCGGCCACGTTTCGGTCACGATGCCCGGCAGGCGCACGATCTGTCACGGTTCGCCCCATCTCGGGCCCCGGCCCGGCGGGTCACATCTGCTGCGGCGCGTTCACTCCGAGGGCGTCGAGACCCTCGACGAGGACCCGCTCGGTGAGCTGCGCGAGCGCCAGGCGCCCGGCCCGCACCTGCTCGTCGGCCTCCTTGAGGATCGGGGAGGCCTCGTAGAAGGACGTGAACGCCTGCGCGAGGGAGAACAGGTAGGCGCACAGCCGGTGCGGCTCGAACTCGGCGCCCACGCTCACCAGCGTCGGCCCGAACTCGAGCAGCTGCAGCGCGAGCGCGCGCTCGGCGTCGTTCTCGACCTGCGGGGCCGCGGCGGCGGTGACGCCCTGCTCCGCGGCCTTGCGGCCGATCGAGCGGATCCGCGCCACCGCGTACTGCAGGTAGGGGGCGGTGTTCCCGGTCAGCGCCAGCATCCGGTCGAGGTCGAAGGTGTAGTCCGAGTCGTGCGCGGTGGAGAGGTCCGCGTACTTCACGCCGCCGATGCCGATGTCGTGCGCGATCTGCTCCCGCTCGGCCTCGGGCAGGTCCGGGCGCAGCTCGTCGATCACCGTGCGGGCCTTCGCGACGGCCTCCTCGAGCAGCGCCATCAGGCGCAGGGAGGCCCCGGAGCGGGTGCGCAGGATCTTCCCGTCCTCGCCGAGGACGGAGCCGATCTTCACGTGCGTCGCCTCGACGCCCTCCGGCAGCCAGCCGGCCTCGCGCGCGGTCGTGAACACCATGCGGAAGTGCAGCTCCTGCGCGGTGCCGACGACGTAGCCGATGCGGTCCGCGCCCAGGTCCCGCACGCGGTGGCGGATCGCGGCGAGGTCGGTGGTGGCGTAGCCGTAGCCGCCGTCGGACTTGCGGATGATCAGCGGCAGCGGCTGCTCGTCGCGGCCCGTGAACCCGGCGGGGAACACGCACAGCGCACCGTCGGAGATCCGCGCGATCCCGGCGGCCTCGAGGTCGTCGCACACCGCTGCGAGCTGGTCGTTGTAGGTGGACTCGCCGGCGAGGTGCTCATCGGCGAGGGTCACGTCGAGCATGTCGTAGATCCGGTGGAAGTACTGCTTGGACAGCTCCACCAGGTTCGTCCAGATCCGCAGGGACTCGGGGTCGCCGGACTGCAGGGTCGCGACCCGGGTGCGGGCGCGGGAGGCGAAGTCGTCGCCGTCGGCCGACGGGCCCGCCTGCTCGGCCGCGTCGAACTTGGCGCGCGCGGCCTGATAGAACGCGTTCGGATCCGACTTCAGCAGCTCCGCCTCGGCGCTGTCCTCGCCCACCTCGAGCAGATGCTCGATGAGCATGCCGAAGGGGGTGCCCCAGTCGCCGATGTGGTTCTGGCGCACCACGGTGCGGCCGAGCTTCTCGAGCGTGCGGGCGAGCGAGTCGCCGACCACGGTGGTGCGCAGGTGGCCGACGTGCATCTCCTTGGCCACGTTCGGCGCGGAGTAGTCCAGCACCACCGTCTCGGCCCGCTCGGGGGCGGGCACGCCCAGGGCGGCCGACGGCGCCGCGAGCTCCGCCACCTGCGCGGCGACCCAGTCGGTGCGCAGGCGGATGTTCAGGAAGCCGGGGCCGGCGATCTCGGGCGCCTCGGCGATGTCCGAGAGGTCCACGGCCTCGACGATCTCCGCGGCGATGTCCCGGGGCTTGCGTCCCAGCCGCTTGGCCAGACCCATCGCGGCGTTGCACTGGAAGTCCGCGAACTGCGAGGGGCGGATGATCGGGTCCGCGTCGGCGTACTCGGGCCCGAAGGCGGCGGCGAAGGCGGTCTGGAAGCGCTGGGTCAGCGCGATCTCGGGAGCAGGCATGCCCCAAGGGTAATCGGCCACCGAGCGACGGGGGACAGCCCCCTCCCCGTCGCCCCGCCGGGTGCCTACGCTGGGAGCATGCGCTCCGTTCTCTCGCTGATCCTGAACATCATCTGGCTGCTCACCGCCGGCTGGGCCCTCTTCCTGAGCTACCTGCTCGCCGGCGTCATCGCCTGCCTCCTCGTGGTCACCATCCCCTTCGGCATCGCCTCCTTCCGCATCGCGGGCTTCGTGATCTGGCCCTTCGGCCGCGAGGTGGTCGACACCGGACGCGGCGGCGCCGGCAGCGCGCTGGGCAACGTGATCTGGTTCGTGGTCGCCGGCTGGTGGCTGGCGCTGGGCCACGTGGCCACCGCCCTCGCGCAGGCGATCACGATCATCGGCATCCCGCTGGCCTGGGCGAACCTCAAGCTGATCCCGGTGACCTGCTTCCCCTTCGGCAAGCAGGTCATGGACTCCGACTCGGCCCGGGCCCGGATGCTCCCGACGGTCCGCTGAGCGGTGGGGACCGTCGACCAGGACGAGTACCGCCGGCTCAGCGACCTGCTCGCCGTGGGGGTGGCCGTGGCCAGCACCCGGCAGGGGTCCCACGACCTGGTGGTGACCGTCGATTCCTACCTGGACGTCTCCTACGATCCGCCGACCATGCTGATCGCGCTGTACGGGATGTCCCGCGCCGCGGAGGCGGTGGAGGAGGCCGGGCACTTCTGCCTCACCCTGCTCGCCTCCGACCAGCAGGCCCTCGCCGACCGCTTCGGCACCCCGGGCGCACCCTTGCAGGGGATGCTGAGCGGCCTCGAGGTGACCCGCACCCGGGACGGGGACGCGATCCTGCCCGGGGGCCTCGCCCACTTCGCGATCCGCGTCGACCAGGCGATGGACGCCGCCACCCACCGGCTGCTCATCGGCCCGGTGACGGAGATGGGCCCGGGGCGCCCCGACGCGGAGCCCGCCGTGCGCTTCGCCGGCGAGAAGCGGGTCCTGCGCTGAGTCCCGCACCGCGGGCGGCGGCTATCCTCGGCAGCATGTCCGTCCCCCTCGGCGACCCGGCGCGGCGCCCGTGAACCCGCTGCTGCGGCTGGCGCTGCGCCTGCTTCCCGCCGTCCGCTTCGACGTGCGGGAGGACTACGCGCGCATGCGCCGGATGCAGCGGCAGCTGGCCGCCCTGCCGGCCGCCCGGTACCGGACCCCCACCTGGGACACCTTCTCCGACAGCGGCGACGGCCGACGGGTACCGGTGCGCGTGTTCACCCCGCGCGAGCAGCGCCGCGAGGAGCTGCTGCTGTTCTTCCACGGCGGCGGCTGGGTCACCGGCGACATCGAGAGCTACACCCCCGCCTGCGCCACCATGGCCGACCTCACCGGCTGCCGGGTGGCCTCGGTCGACTACCGGCTCGCCCCCGAGCATCCCTTCCCGGCCGGGCTCGAGGACTGCTACGGCACCGCTCGCGGACTGCTCGAGGACCCGGCGCGAGCGGGCCTGAGCGATGCGGACAGGATCGTGCTGGTGGGGGACTCGGCCGGTGGCAACCTCGCCGCCGTCGTCTCCCTGCTGCTGCACGAGCAGGGCCATCGCGTGCCCAGCCGGCAGATCCTGCTCTACCCTGTCACCCACTGGGACCACGACCCCGCGACCTCGCCCTTCGACTCCGTGCGCCGGCACGGAGAGGACTACCGGCTGACCAGCACCGAGATGCGCGACTACTTCGACCTGTACGTGCCCGATCCCCAGCTGCGGCGCAGCCGGCTGGTCTCCCCGCTGATGGCGCCGGACCTCACCGGCCAGCCCGAGACCCTCATGATCACCGCTGAGCTGGACCTGCTGTGCGACGAGGGTGAGGCCTATGCGCAGGCGCTCGCCGGGGCCGGGAACCGGGTGCGGCTGCACCGCGTGGACAGCGCGCTGCACGGATTCATCTCGCTGCCCCGCTTCGCCCGCCCGCTCAAGGACGCCTACGAGGCGATCGACGAGTTCCTCGACGGCGGCCCGCCCGGGAGCAGCGCACCGTGAAGCGCCGGCACTGGGTGCGTCTGGACAACGCCTCGAACATCTTCCCCGCCGCGCGCAGCGACGTGGACCCCAAGGTGTTCCGGCTCGGCGCCGAGCTCGATCACGACGTCGATCCCGCCCTGCTGCAGGACGCGCTCGAGGAGACCTTCGAGCGCTTCCCGCTCTACCACGCGGTGCTGCGCCGCGGCGTGTTCTGGTACTACCTCCAGGACAGCGACCTGCGGCCCGAGGTGAGCGCCGAGTCCGAGCAGGTCTGCGCCCCGCTCTACCAGCCCGACCGGCGCACCCTGCTGTTCCGGGTGGTCCACCACCGCCGGCGGGTCTCGCTCGAGGTGTTCCACGCCCTCTCCGACGGGACCGGGGCGCTGTGGTTCCTCACCGACCTGCTCGGCGCGTACACCCGTCGGCGCTTCCCCGAGGAGGTCCCGGCCGCCGACGCCGCAGCCCTGCAGGTGCGCCCGGGCGCGAGCGAGCGGCCGGACCCGCCGCCGGCCGAGGTGGGCAGCCGTCCCGGGGCTCGGGCCGCGGAGGAGGTGCACGAGCTGACCACGGACTCCTTCGCCCACTACTTCCGCACCCGGCGCCGGCGGTGCGCCCGCTCCTCGCACGAGCAGGACTTCACCCGCGAGGCCGCACCGGCTGTGCTCACCGTCGAGGAGGCCGACGAACCGGAGGAGGCGCCGAGCGATGCGGACCGGGACCGGGCGCCCCGCCCGCCCCGTCGGCGGACCCACCGGGTGCGCGGCACCCGCACCCCCGACAACCGCACCCGCGCCGTCGAGCTGACCATGCCGGCCGCCCCCGTGCTGGCCCTCGCGAAGGCCGAGGGCGTGGCCCTGACCATGTACCTCACCGCGCTGTTCTTCGAGTCGATCCGCCGCGCCGACGAGAGCGCCCGCGGCGCCACCATGGCCGCCTCGGTGCCGGTGAACCTGCGGCAGTTCTTCCCCTCCACCTCCGCGCGGAACTTCTTCGCGACCATCCGGGTCGAGCACACCTTCGGTCGGGGCGACGACTCCCTCGGGGCAGTCGCCCGGGGGCTCCAGGAGGCGTTCAGCGCCGAGGCGACCCCGGAGGCGCTCGAGCGCAGGCTCCACCGGCTGATCCGGGTGGAGCGCTGGCCGCTCGCGCGGATCGTGCCCCGCCCGGTCAAGGACCTGCTGCTGAGCCTGATCAACCACGCGAACAACCGCTCGCTCACCGTCGCGATCTCCAACCTCGGCCGGGTCACGCTGCCCGAGCCGGCCCAGGACCATGTGGGCAGGCTGCAGTTCCACGTCTCCGCGGTGCGGCCCCAGTTCTGCGCGATCTCCCACGCCGGGCAGCTCACCATCGGCTTCACCTCCCCGTTCGTGGAGACCGCCCATGTGCAGGAGTACGCACGGCTGCTCACCGACGCCGGGGTCGAGGTCACCGTCGCCGCCGCCCGCACCTCCGAGGAGGAGCTCGCGGAGGTGGAGCGATGAGGAGCTGCGCCGACTGCGGCGTCCGCGTCGAGGGCGACTGGATCCGCTGCCCCCTGTGCGGCGCCGCCCTCCAGGGCCCGGCCGTGCCGAATCCGTACCCGACGGTGCCGCTGCGCTTCTCCCGCCGCCGGGTGCTGCGGGTGCTGACGCTCACCTCCCTGGGCGTGATCGCGGCGTCCTTCCTCGCCCAGCTGCTGTTCCGCCACGACGCGGAGAGCATCGGGGCGCTGCGCTCCGTGTGGCTCGGGGTGGTGACGACCTGGCTGGTGGTGCTGATGGCGATCAGCAAGCGGCGCAACCTCGCCAAGTTCATCGTCTACCTGGTGATGGCCGCGGGCGGGGTGAGCGTGTACTGGGACTTCCTCACGCAGTGGTCCGGCTGGTCGGTGACCTACGTGGTCCCGATCGTCTGCTCCGCCTCGATCATCGGCCTGCTGATCACGGTGCGGCTGATCCGCATGGAGCTGGCCGACTACGTCGTCTACAGCGGCCTGACGGTGCTGCTCGGGCTCACCCCGATCGTGTTCCTGGCGCTGGGCTGGGTGGGGGTGGCGCTGCCCTCGGTGATCTGCGGCGCCCTCAGCATCGCGGTGGTGGTGCTGCTGCTGACCCTGCGCGGCGGCGCGGTGCGGCACGAGCTCGCCAAGCGCCTGCACCTGTAGCCGGGCGCCGCCCTGCGTCGAGGGTCACCGCATCCGCGTCACCGACCACGGCGCGCCGACGATCCCTGCGCACGGCGCCTCCTTAAGATGCAAGACGCACGTCCGCACGCCCGGTGCGGATCCGAACGGCCCGTGGGCACCCACCAACTGGAGAGAAGGTCGATGGACAGGGAGCGGCACGAGGACGACCCCGGCGGAGCCGACTGGATCTTCGCCGCCGGCGACCCGCACGATCTGCCCACCGACCGGCTGCCCGACCGGGCCGAGTTCGATCGCTACGCCACCCCGCTGCTCGCCCGCCGCGACGCGGGCCCGGCGATGCCGCCCGGGGAGAACGAGACCGTCGACCTCAGCTCCCTCGACCTCGAGCACCCCGATGCCGATCCGGCGGGCGGCTCCGGCGCCGAGCCCGCCGCGGCGACCGGCGCGATCCCGGTGCTCGGCCCCGACGGCGACCCCGTCCCCGCCGAGCCCGACGACGAGGAGGCCCTGGTCGCGCCCCTGGCCCGGCCCGGAGCGATCTCCTACGCCCGCTCCGGCACCACCCCGAACGCGGAGGACGAGGACGAGACCCCGTGGAACGGGTTCGTGCTCCCCGACCGCTTCCGGGAGCTCGGCGTGTTCGACGCCCTGCGCGACGTGGCCGCCCTGATCTGTCTGGCCGCGGCGCTGACCACCACGTTCACCCTCGCCCACAACCCACGGCTGGACCTGCTGGGGAAGATCGGGATCGGCTCGGCCCTGCTCGCCCTGGTCGCCGTGCACCTGCTGCGCTGGGTCCCGTCGACCCCGCCGCGCGGCGCAGTGCGGCTGCTGCGCATCATCGGCATGCTGCCGGCGCTCGCCACCGCCGTCACCGTGGTCCTCGTCGACCTGGTCCTCTCGCTGCCGAAGCTCTTCGCCTCCCTGCCCGAGGGGCCGCCGGTCGGGATCGGCATCGGCGTCTCCCTGCTGCTGCTGGGGGCGATCCTCGGCATCGAACCGCGCGCGCACGAGGGCTACCTACCCCAGGCCCGGGCGCGACGGGCGGCGCGCACCATGCTCATCGGGGTGGGGATCGCGGCCGCAGGGGCACTGCTGATCGCCCTGGTGATGATCGTGGGCAGGATCTTCACCACCGGTTGGGCCTACTCCCTGCTCGCCTTCGCGAACGCCTCCATCTCCGTCCTGCTGCTGGGGATCGTGCTGGCCGCCGCCCTGCGGCGGGAGCGGTCCTGGTACGTGCTGTCCGCCGCGGTGGTGGCCGCCCTGGTGATCGCCGCGCTGGCCGACAACACCCTCGAGCTGCAGTTCGCCGCGCCCCTGAGCTTCGCCTCCGGCTTCGTCTACCTGCCGTTCCTGTTCGCGGCCTTCGGCCTGATGATCTCCCGCTCCTTCGTGCGCAGCATGCCGGTCTCGTTCCGCCGCACCGACTGGCTGGTCTACAGCGTGCGGGCCTTCGAGTTCAGCGCGCTCATGCACGCCGCCGCCGTGCTGTGGCACCTGCTGGCCGCGATCGCCGCGCTCGGCGGTCGCGGGCCCGGCAGCCCCGTGCTGCACCTCATCGACGCCGTGGTGTGCGTCTGCTTCGTGGTCGTCTCCCTGTTCGGCCGCACCGCGCTGCTGTCCCGCCCCGCCGTCAGCGCCCGCGCCAGCGGCGTGGTCTCCGGGCTGATCATGGTCGTCGTCGGCTTCCTCGACGTCATCGTGAACTCGCTCGCGATGGCCGCGGGGGCGGGCCTGGTCACCGGTGGTGCGGCCCTCGCGCTCGGCCTCGCGATCGCGCTCATGCTCACCGTTCCCGCCCCGGTGCGCGACGAGTTCGGCGCCCCGGACGTCACGCGGATGTTCGCCGACTTCCGGGCCCGGGACGGCGGTCGCCGCTCCCTGCTCGATCAGGTCCCCGACGTCACCGCGGAGACCGCCCAGCGGAAGACCTTCCCCGGCCGCTGACCCCCGGGCCTCCCCGCCCAGCCGCACCGCCCTCCTCACCCCTGGAGAACCATGTTCCGCTGGACCCTGCACGGCGACGGCCGCACCATCGCCCCCGACGCCATCGTCCGCCCCGAGGAGCGGCTGGCCTGGCCGCTCACCATCGGGATCGGCGCGCAGCACGTGATCGCGATGTTCGGCGCCACGTTCCTGGTGCCCGTGATCACCGGGTTCCCGCCCTCGACCACGCTGCTGTTCTCCGGCATCGGCACCCTGCTGTTCCTGCTCATCACGCAGAACAAGGTACCCAGCTATCTCGGCTCCTCCTTCGCGTTCATCGCCCCGATCACCGCCTCCACCGAGGCGGACTCGATGGGTGCGGCGCTGGGCGGCGTGATGGTCACCGGGGTGCTGCTGGCGCTGCTGGGACTGCTGGTCCAGAAGGTCGGGACGGGCTGGATCGGGGCGCTCATGCCGCCGGTCGTGATGGGGTCGATCGTCGCCCTGATCGGGCTGAACCTGGTCCCCACGGCGTACGAGAACAACTTCTCGCAGTCCCCGCTGACCGCCACCCTCACCCTGATCTCGATCCTCCTGTGCACCGCCCTGTTCCGCGGGCTGCTGGGACGGGTCAGCGTGCTGGTGGGCGTGGTGGTCGGCTACGGGGTCTCGGTGCTGCGCGGGGAGGTCGACTTCACGCCGGTGCGCGAGGCCGCCTGGCTGGGCCTGCCCGAGTTCCACCAGCCGGAGCTGAACCTCGGCCTGCTGCCGATCTTCCTGCCCGTGATCGTGGTGCTGCTGGCCGAGAACGTGGGCCACGTGACCAGCGTGGGCACCATGACCGGCCGGAACCTCGACCACATGGTGGGCCGCACCCTCACGGCCGACGGCCTCGCCACGGCGCTCTCGGCCGGCTTCGGCGGCTCGCCCACCACCACCTACGGCGAGAACATCGGCGTCATGAGCGCCACCCGCGTCTACTCCACCGCCGCGTACTGGGTCGCGGGGCTGGTCGCGATCGCGCTGGCGATGTCCCCGAAGGTCGGTGCCGTAATCAACACGATCACCCCGGGCGTGCTCGGTGGAGTGACCTTCGTGCTCTACGGGCTGATCGCGATCGTCGGCTTCCGCATGTGGATCGACGGCCGGGTCGACTTCTCCCGGCCCCGCAACCAGATGACCGCAGGTGTCGCCCTCGTGATCGCCATCGCGGACCTGCACTGGGAGGTGGGCGGCTTCGCCTTCACCGGCATCGCTCTCGGCACCGTGGCGGCGCTCGCCGTCTTCCACGGGATGCGGCTGATCGGGCGGGCCACCGGCACCGAGCAGGTCTCCGAGGCTGCCGAGGCGGCCGTCCCCGCGCGCGAGGACTGACCGCGTTGCGCGCGGCGGCTGCCCTGCGCGAGGTGCCCCGGGGATCGTCAGGTCTCGAGCCATTTCGGGCAGGAGCCGGCTCGGATCCTGACTCTCGCCCGCCGCATGCCGCCGCATGCCGCCGCGTGCCGCCCGTCGGCCGGGGGCCCGTGGCGCAAGAACGTGTGAGGTCACTGACCATCGGAGAAATTCTGCGAACCGCCATCACGTTGATGACCTGCGATGATGGCCCAGGCCGGCAGGTCTGCCCGGGGGTAGGGGGCTGGACGCCTGCTGAGAATTCGGCACAGTAGAGAGAAGAGTTTCTGCCCACCGACCCGAAAGGACCCTGATGAGCGCCCCCACCTCGCCCGAGGAGAGCCAGGAGGTCACCGCGTTGCGGCACTCCGCCTCCACGTGGCCCGAGGACCTGCCCCGGACCGTGCATCTGCCGAAGTCCGAGCAGATCGACACCGGTGACTCCGACGAGGAGATCACCGAGAAGCTGCGCCGTCAGGGATCCCGCATCGGCCGCGGCACCATCGCTCCGGCGGTGTTCTGGCCCTCCATGATCGTGATCGTCCTGGTCGCGGTGCTGTCCATCGCCTTCCCCGAGAGCGCGGCCACGGCGATGGAGGGCTCGCAGAACTGGATCGTGGCGAACCTCGGTTGGTTCTACATGCTCGCCATCGGCCTCTTCGTGGCCTTCGCGATCGTGGTCGCCCTGTCCTCCTGGGGCTCGATCCGCCTGGGACGCGATGACGACGAGCCGGAGTTCGGGCTGCTGTCGTGGTTCGCGATGCTGTTCTCGGCCGGCATGGGCGTCGGCCTCGTGTTCTACGGCGTCGCCGAGCCGCTCGGCTACACCACCGGCGCGGCGAAGCCCGGCTGGACGGGCGAGGGCGTCGAGCTCTCGGGCGTCGCCATGGCGCAGACCTTCCTGCACTGGGGCCTGCACCCCTGGGCCGCCTACGCCGTGATCGGCCTGGCCCTGGCCTACGCGATCCACCGCCGCGGGCGTCCGGTCTCGATCCGCTGGGCCCTCGAGCCGGTGTTCGGCGAGCGGGTCAAGGGCTGGCTCGGCGACGTCATCGACATCCTCGCGATCTTCGGGACCGTGTTCGGCATCGCCACCTCGCTGGGCCTGGGCGCCCAGCAGATCGGCGCCGGCATGCAGGTCATCGGGGTCGTGGACGAGGCCTCCACGAACTTCCTGGTGGTGCTCATCGTGGTCATCACCTTCATCGCCACCCTCTCGGTGATCAGCGGCGTGGGCGTCGGCATCAAGTGGCTCTCCAACGGCAACCTCTCCCTCGCGGCGCTGCTCGCGATCACGGCGCTGGTCTTCGGGCCCACCGTGTTCCTGGCGCAGAACTTCGTCCAGTCCCTCGGCATCTACCTCACCGACGTCTTCCACCTCACCCTCGACGTCGGCGCATACACCCGCTCCGAGGAGGCGCAGAGCTGGTTCGCCGGCAACACCCTGTTCTACTGGGGCTGGTGGATCGCCTGGGCGCCCTTCGTGGGCGTGTTCATCGCCCGCATCTCCAAGGGCCGCACGGTGCGGGAGTTCGTCGCCGGGGTGCTGCTGGTGCCCACCCTGGCGGGCATGATCTGGTTCTCGATCTGGGGCGGCAACGGGCTGTTCCGCCAGTGGTTCGGCAGCGGCGACCTCGGTGACATCACCGCCGAGGAGTCGATGTTCCGCATCTTCGAGCAGTTCCCGGCCACGCAGCTGCTGTCGGTGCTCGGCATCATCATGGTGGCGATCTTCTTCATCACCTCCTCGGACTCCGGCTCGCTGGTGGTGGACATGCTCGCCTCGGGCGGCCACCCGAACCCGCCGATCTGGTCGCGCGTGCTGTGGGCGCTGCTCGAGGGCCTGCTGGCCGCCGCGCTCCTGCTCTCGGGCGGGCTGACCTCCCTGCAGGCCGGCTCGCTGATGACCGCGCTGCCGTTCAGCATCATCCTGCTGCTGATGTGCGTGGCGCTGGTGAAGGCGCTCAGCCTGGACCGGGCCGTGCTGCGCGAGTATGACCGGCTGCGTCGCCTCCACGACGTCACCGAGCACATCACCGGCGAGATCAGCGGCAACCACCCCTCGACCGAGGAGGTGACCACGCTGGTGGACGACCGGATCGACTACCGCATGTCCCGGACACGGGGAGGTTTCGGCCGCGGTCACCGGGCCAAGGGCGAGGGCGGGGCCGACACGAAGGGCTGACCCGACCGGCTTCCGTGACCGAGCGGCCGTGGCCTCAGCGCTGCGGCCGCTCCGCCGCGACCAGCGAGAACAGGTCCTTGGGATCGTCCGGGTCGGCGATCACGTCGATCCAGCTCAGCAGGTCCGAGCCCTGCGTCGCCTCCTGGGCGCAGCGCAGGGCGGAGAAGTCGGCCAGGGCGAAGCCGACGGAGTCGAACACGGTGATCTCCGCATCGTCGGTGCGGCCCGCAGCATCCCCGGCGAGCACCTCCCACAGCTCGGTGACCTCGACGTCCTCGCTCAGCTGCTGGATCTCGCCCTCGATCCGGGTCTGCGGGGCGTACTCCACCACCACCCGGGCCGCCTCGAGGATCGCCGGATCCAGCTCGGTCTTGCCCGGGCAGTCCCCGCCGATCGCGTTCACGTGCACCCCGGGCCGCACCTGCTCGCGGCGCAGCACGGCGGCCCGGGCCTTGTCCGCCGTGCAGGTGGTGATCACGTCCGCGCCCTCGACGGCCTCGTCGACCGATTCCGCCAGCTGCACCGAGAACCCCAGCGGCTCGAGGTTGCGCCGCACCTTCTCCACCGCGGTCTCGTCCACGTCGAAGACCTGCAGCTGATCGATCCCCAGCACCGCCCGGAAGGCGAGGGCCTGGAACTCGGCCTGCGACCCGGCGCCCAGCAGCGCGTGCACGCGGGAGCCGGCACGGGCGAGCTCCCGTGCCGCGAGCGCCGACTGCGCCGCGGTGCGCACCGCGGTCAGCAGCGTCATCTCGGCGAAGAAGAACGGGTAGCCGTTGTCCATGTCGGCGAGCACGCCGAAGGCGGTGACCGTCTGCAGCCCGCGCGCCGGGTTCAGCGGATGGCCGTTCACGTACTTGAACGCGTACAGCTCCCCGTCGGTGATCGGCATCAGCTCGACCACCCCGTACGGGGTGTGGCTGGCCACGCGGGGGATCTTCTCGAAGGAGTCCCAGCGGCGCAGATCCTCCTCGAGGATCTGGACCATCCGGGTCAGGACGTTCTCCGTGCCGTCGCGCTGGATCCAGCGGCTCATACCGGGCACATCGAGCAGGTGGGGCATCGTCGTCTCCTGTCGGAAGGCGCGTATCGCGCAGAGGTCGAGGAGTGCGGGGAAGCGCTCTGAGTCCCAGAGTAGGCCGGAATCGCGGGCCGGGTCGGCTCAGAAGAAGCCGAGCTTGTTCTCCGAGTAGCTGACCAGGAGGTTCTTGGTCTGCTGGTAGTGGTCGAGCATCATCAGGTGGTTCTCGCGGCCGATGCCGGAGGACTTGTACCCGCCGAACGCCGCGTGCGCGGGGTAGGAGTGGTAGCTGTTCACCCACACGCGGCCGGCCTGGATCGCGCGGCCCGCCCGGTAGATGGTGTTCTGCTGCCGGCTCCACACGCCCGAGCCGAGCCCGTAGAGGGTGTCGTTCGCGATCGAGATGGCCTGGTCGTCGTCGCGGAAACGGGTCAGCGCCAGCACCGGGCCGAAGATCTCCTCCTGGAAGATCCGCATCGAGTTGTCGCCCTCGAAGACGGTGGGCGTGACGTAGTAGCCGCCGGAGAGGTGACCGCCGAGATCGGCGCGCTCACCGCCGGTGAGCAGCTTCGCGCCCTCCTGCCTGCCGATGTCGAGGTAGGAGAGGATCTTCTCCAGCTGGTCGTTGCTGGCCTGCGCACCGATCATCGTGTCGGTGTCCAGCGGATCGCCCTGCGTGGTGGCCTCGACCCGGGCGATGCCGTCGGCGACGAAGGAGTCGTAGATGCCCTCCTGCACCAGGGCGCGCGAGGGGCAGGTGCACACCTCGCCCTGGTTCAGGGAGAACATCGCGAAGCCCTCGAGCGCCTTGTCGTAGAACGCGTCGTTGTGCGCGGCGACGTCGTCGAAGAAGATGTTCGGACTCTTCCCGCCCAGCTCCAGGGTCACCGGGATGAGGTTCTGGGAGGCGTACTGCATGATCAGCCGGCCGGTGGTGGTCTCACCGGTGAAGGCGATCTTCTTGATCCGCGGATTGGAGGCCAGCGGTTTGCCGGCCTCGGCCCCGAAGCCGCCCACGATGTTCAGCACGCCGTCGGGCAGCAGGTCGCCGATCAGTCCGACGAGCACCAGGATCGAGGCGGGGGTCTGCTCGGCGGGCTTGAGCACCACGGCGTTGCCGCCCGCGAGCGCGGGGGCGAGTTTCCACGTCGCCATGAGGATCGGGAAGTTCCACGGGATGATCTGCCCGACCACGCCGAGCGGCTCGTGGAAGTGGTA
>CAZHSL010000008.1:6507-22963 GCA_964535185.1 uncultured Corynebacterium sp. | reverse complement strand
GGGAGCGGACCGTGCCCTGCAGGGGTTTCTCGACGGGCCCCCACAGGTCGCGGCGGTCGGGCGTTGCCTTCCAGGGGAGGTCCTGGTCGCCGGGGGTGGGGTCGGGCGCGGTGGTGCCGCCGGGCGGCGGGGCAGGCGGCGCGAAGGGATCGGGGAACCTGCTGCTCCCGCTCGTCGGTCGCTCGGCCGACGGCTCATCTCCTGCGCTCACTGCTCCCTGCTGTCCTCCCCGAGACGGTGACGAGGGTCCCGTGCCGGTCGGGAGATCGTCCTGCGGTCGACCCCGGCCGGCGCCTGCACCTCGTCCTGGGCGTGCCGAAAGGCTATCGCGAGGGGCTGGACGGCGCCCGGGGGTTTCCCCTACGACCGCTCACCAGCGGGATGTGACACGGCGTCATCCAGGTGAGGAGAAGGGGCGAGGATGCGATACTCTCAATCGCTCCCCTTTGCAGACTTGAAAGTTGTGGTAATGACGTCAAGCGATGCTCTCCCGGCGGGCGCGGACGTATCGGTCGAGGAACGCCCGGAACGGCCCCACGTGTGGCGCGCGTTCCTGCGTCCCGTCCCCCTCGCCGCCGCGATCCTTGTGATCGCGAGCCTGCTCGCCGCCGTCCTCGCCCCGCAGCTGGCCGCACTCAGCGGCAACGACCCCTTCACATACCACCCCGAGGCACTGGGCCCCGACACCTCGCCGGAGGGGACGCTGGGCGGGGTCAGCGCACAGCACTGGTTCGGCGTGGAGCCCGGGACCGGCCGCGACCTCTTCTCGCTCGTGGTCCACGGGGCCCGCGTCTCCCTCCTGGTGGGCATCGCCTCGACCGTGCTCGCCACGCTCATCGGCGTGGTCCTGGGCGTGGTCGCCGGGGCCGTCGGCGGGGTGGTGGAGAAGCTCGTGGACTTCGCCACCGACATCACCCTGGGCTTCCCGTTCCTCATCTTCGCCATCGCGCTCAGCGCCTTGTTCCCCCTCGAGGCGCCGCGCGCACTCCTGCTCACCCTGGTCATCGGCATGTTCGGCTGGCCCGGCATCGCCCGGGTGGTCGCGGCCGAGACCCGGGTCATCGTGCGCCAGCCCTATGTGGTCGCCTCACGCGTGATGGGCGCCCGCTTCCTGCACGTGTTCCGCCATCAGGTGCTGCCCAACGTCGCCTCGACCGTGATCGTCTACTCGTGCATCTCGCTGCCCGGCCGGATCAGTGCAGAGGCCACCCTGTCCTTCCTCGGCGTGGGCGTGCTGCCGCCCACCCCTTCCTGGGGCCGCTCGATCGGCGACGCGATCGCCTGGCTGCTCGTGGATCCGGCGTTCCTGCTGTTCCCCGCTGCCGCACTGTTCTTGGTCACCTTCTCGTTCAACATCCTCGGCGACACGCTCCGCGACGTGCTCGATCCGCGAGGAGGCCGCTCATGAACCTCGCACTGCAGCGCGTCGCCCGCAGCCTCGCCGTGCTCCTCGTCGTCGTCGGCCTCACGTTCGCGATCTTCTATCTCGCGCCCATCGACCCCGCTCTGCAGATGTGCGGCAAACCCTGCTCGCCCGAGGACCTTGAGGCCGCCCGGGGCTTCATGGGCTTCGATCAGCCGTGGTGGATGCAGCTGGCCGCCTTCCTCGGGGCGATCTTCACCGGGCGCTCCTTCGGTTCGGCCGACGTTGTCGTCGAGTGCGCGGCCCCGTGCCTGGGCTACTCCTTCCAGCTGCACCAGAGCGTGACCGCCCTGGTCGGCGACCGCTTCCCGGTCTCGTTCTCGATCGCGATCGGGGCGGTCACCTTCCAGGCTCTGTTCGGCATCGCTGCCGGCGCGATCGCCGCCCGGCGCCAGGGCGGGACGCTGGACCGGGTGGTGACCGGCGTGTCCGTCGTCGCCGCCTCCGCGCCCGCCTTCGTGGTGGGTCTGCTGGTGGTGGTCGTTTTCTCGCTGCGTCTGGGCCTGCTGCCCAGCGGAGGGTACGTGCCCTTCTCCGAGGATCCGCTGCAGTGGGCGCGCCACCTGGTGCTGCCCTGGGCGACGCTCGCCTTCCTCAACGGCGCGATCTACGCCCGCCTGGTGCGCTCCTCCATGATCGAGCAGCTAGGCCTGGACTATGTGCGCACGGCCCGCGCCACCGGCCTCTCCGAGCGCCGCATCGATCGCTACGCGCTGCGCAACCTCGCCCTGCCGCTGACCACCCTCATCGCCCTGGACATCGGCGCACTGCTGGGCGGCACCGTGATCACCGAGCGCATCTTCGGCCAGCCCGGCCTCGGCGCTCTGCTGCTGGATGCGACCTCGACCGCGGATCTGCCGGTGATCGTCGGCACCACGCTCGTCGGCTCCCTGCTCATCGTCCTGGCCAACCTCGGCGCGGACCTCGCCCGCCCGCTGCTGGATCGCCGCCTCGCCGTCGGCGGGCGCTCCCCGCGCCGGCCGGCACCCCCGACCACCCCGACCGACCAGACCTCTCAGGAGACACACGTATGACCTCTGCATCCCTCACCCGGCGCGGCGTCCTCACCGCCACCCCGATCGTCCTCGCCACCGGTGCGCTCGCCGCCTGCTCGAGCGGTGGCGCCAGCAGCGGCTCCGGCTCCGACGACGGGGGCGAGAACAGCGGTGGGACGCTGACCATCTTCACCACCGGCGAGGAGATGAGCTTCGATCCCGCGACCAGCCAGAACCTCGCCATCACCACGCTGGGCCTGACCGCTCGGCGACTCACCGCGTGGAAGACGTCCGCCGACGCCCCGACCGAGCTGATCCCCGATCTCGCAACCGACGTCGGCACTCCCACGGACGACGGCGCTACGTGGACCTTCACCCTCCAGGAGGGGCTGAAGTTCGAGGACGGCAGCCCGATCACCGCCGCGACCGTCAAGTACGGGCTCGAGCGCTCCTTCGCCTCCGAGCTGACGGGCGGCCTCACCTACCACAAGGTGCTGCTCGAGGGCGGCCAGGACTACTCCGGCCCGTTCTCCGGCGAGCACCTCGACTCGATCGAGACCCCGGATGATCTCACCCTCGTCTTCCACCTCAACCGCCCCTACGGCGACTTCGGCTGGATCGCCTCGACGCCCGCCTTCGCCCCGGTCCCCGGGGACTCCGGCGAGCCCGAGACCTACGCGACCGCGCCGGTGGCCAGCGGCCCGTACCGGCTGGAGTCCTACGCGCCGGGCAGTCGGGCCCTGCTCGTGCGCAACGAGAACTGGGACCCGGCCACGGACGAGGCCCGCACCGGCGGCCCCGACGAGATCGAGTTCGCGCTCGCGCAGGATGCGAGCGTCGTCGCGCAGTCGATCATCGCCGACCGCGCCGATTCGCAGACCGCGTTCCTGGCGAGCTTCGTGCCCACCGCACAGCTGGTCCAGGCGCAGAACGACCCGAACGTCGGCGACCGGCTGGTCACCTCCGGGCCGGGCGCGCTCGAATACCTGGCTCTGAACACCCAGTCGGAGGCGCTGCAGGACGTCGCCGTGCGCCGCGCCATCCAGTACGCCGTGGACAAACAGGCTTACCTCACCTCCAAGGGCGGGGAGATCTCCGGCGACTACGCCACCACGCTGATCACCCCCGGCATCGCCGGCCGCGAGGAGTACTCCCTGTACTCCGATGAGCTGGCCGGAGAGCCTGAGGAAGCCACCCGGCTGCTCGAGGAGGCCGGTGCCACGGATCTGGACCTGCGCCTGGTCATCACCGATGACCAGACCGGCGCCGCCGAGGCGATCCAGCAGGGCCTGGCCCGCGCAGGCATCACCGTGACGATCCAGCCGCTGGATGACAACGCCTACTCCTCCGAAGTTACCGCCGGTGACGGCAGCGCCTACGACCTGGTGCTCAGCTCCTGGCAGCCGGACGTCCCCTCCCCGAACGCGAACCTCACCCCGCTGTTCGACTCGAGCCAGATCGGGAGCGGCAACTACAACCTCGCCCGCTACGACAACCCGGATGTGGACGCCGCGATCCTCGAGGCGTCCTCGACGATCGATCCGGACGAGGCGCATGCGAAGTGGGCCGCCGTGGACCGGCAGATCCTCGAGGAGTCACCGGTGGTGCCGCTGATCTACTCGAAGAACTCCTTCATCCACGGCTCCGCCGTGGAGAACTTCGTGATCGGAGAGTTCCCGGCCTACCCGAATTACCTCACGGTGACGCTGAACGCATGAGTGCTTCCTCCGATGTCGACGAGCTGCTCGTCCTCGACGGTCTGCGGGTGGAGATCGGTGGCCGCGCCGTGGTCACCGGACTGGACCTCACCGTCCGGGCCGGCCGTATCACCGCGCTGGTGGGCGAATCCGGCTCCGGGAAGTCCATGACGGCGCTGGCCACGATCGGCCTGCAGCCGCGCGTCGCAGAGGTGCACGGCAGCGCGAGGCTGGGCGGGCAGGAGCTCGTGGGCCGCTCCGCGCAGGAGATGCGCCGCATCCGGTCGGGCCGGATCGGGATGATCTTCCAGGAGCCCGGGCAGTCGCTCTCCCCGGTCATGAAGGTCTCCGCGGTGTTCCGGGACGTACTCGCGGTGCGCGAGGGCATGCGCGGTGCCGCCGCGGTGCGGCGGCGTACGCGCGAGCTGCTGGATTCCGTCGGCCTTCCGGACTCGGCCCGCACCGCACGCTCGTACCCGCACGAGCTCTCAGGCGGCGAGCTGCAGCGCGTGGTGATCGCGCTCGCCCTGAGCGGCGATCCGGAGCTGCTTATCGCCGACGAGCCGACCACCGCCCTCGACGTCACCGTGCAGCGCGGCATCCTCGACCTGTTGGTGCGGATCGTCCAGGAGCGGGAGATCGGGGTCCTGCTGATCACGCACGACATGGGCGTGGTCGGCGAGATCGCGGACGACGTGGTGGTGCTCAAGGACGGCGACGCCGTCGAGCATGGCGGGTTCCGGCGGATCTTCGCCGCCCCGGGGGAGCCCTACACGCGCGAGCTGCTGGCTGCGGTGCCGCGGCTGTCGGAGAGCCTCGCACGGACGGACGGGCGGAATGCGGGTCAGGACGTCGCCGCCGGCGATGCGGAGTCGCCTGCTGGGCGCGGAGCGGAACCGTCCGTCGTGCGTGCCGGGGGGCTCTCCGTCGAGTACCGGCGTCGGGGCGGCTCCCACCTCGCGCTGGACGACGTGGGGATGGAGATCCGGCGGGGCGAGATCCATGGCCTGGTCGGCGAATCCGGCTCCGGGAAGTCCACGTGGGGGAAGGCCCTGGCCGGCCTGGTGCCCGTCGAGGCCCGCACGCTCGAGCTCGACGGCGTCGATCCGCGCACGCTGGGAGCAGCGGAGCGTCGGGCCGCGTACGCGCGCGTGGGCCTGGTGTTCCAGGACCCGGCGTCCTCGCTGAACCCCCGCCGCACCGTGGGCTGGAGCATCGGCGAACCGCTCCAGCTGGCCGGACGCAGCTCACGCGCCGGGATCGGCCGGCGGGTCGCGGAGGCCCTCCAGGTCGTGCGCCTGCCCGCCTCCTATGCGAGCCGCCTCCCGCACGAGCTCTCGGGCGGGCAGCGCCAGCGCGTCTCGATCGCCCGCGCGCTGATTCGTCGACCCTCCCTGCTGATCGCCGACGAGCCCACCAGCGCGCTGGACGTCACCATCCAGGCGCACGTCATCGAGGTGCTCCGTGACGCGATCGAGGCGACACAGTTCGCGTGCGTGTTCATCAGCCACGACCTCGCCGTAGTCGGCTCGCTCGCGGACCGGGTCACGGTGCTGCGCGCCGGCCGCGCCGTCGAGCAGGGCAGTGCGCAGCAGGTTCTGGGGGACCCGCAGCACGAGTACACCCGGGCGCTGCTGGCCAGCGTGCCCGATCCGGAACGGCGGCTGCTCCGGAGCGACCGGGCGGCGTAGCGCCGGGATCCCCCGCGAGGGTGGCTGCGGCATTCGCTGCCCTGGCTCTTCCTGTTGCCCCTGCTCTCGTTGCCCCGCACGCCCCACCTGCTGCGTGGCTCCTGCCTACATCCACTTCACCCAGGACCCCATCCCACATGACGGTCGCTCCGAGGTTGTGAGCGTGTCCGTTCCATGGACGGAAGCAGCATGCACATGACTCGTCGGTCACCCCGAAGGGTGTGCGGGCGTGGGGTGTCCCGAATCCGTCACCCCAAGCCGGTCCCGCCCGTGAATCAGCCCGCCGCCACCGCCTCCCACGCCCGGCTCGCCGCCGAGCGGACGATCGCCTCGCAGATCTCCGCGGCGCTGAGCCCGTCGGCCGCGTTCGGTGCCAGGTGCGTGCCGTGGGCGACGTCGGAGAGGAACTCCGCCGCCTCGATGGTCTTGAGGTCGTCGAAGCTCATCGGGATGCCGGGCCCGGGCTGGAAGCGGGCGTAGTCGCCGTGGCCGGGAGCGGCGAGCACCGTGGTGTAGCCGTGCTCGGTGCCGCCATCGCCGAGCATCACCTCGAACTCGTTCATGCGGGTGAAGGACCAGCGGGCCGAGCCCTCGGTGCCGAACACCTCGAGCGCGTAGTCGCTGCGGTGGCCGTGCGCCACGCGGGAGGACTCGAGCGTCGCGTGCGCCCCGCCGTCCAGGCGCGCCAGCGCCGCCACCCAGTCCTCGTTCTCGACCTCGCCGCGCTCCTCGCTCACCTCCACGGCGCCATGGCCCACGCCCGCGCCGAGCGGCAGCGGCCGGTCCGGGACGAACACGTCCGTGGTCGCGGTGACCTCGATCAGTCGCTGCCCGGTGACGTGCTGGACGAGGTCCGCGCCGTGCGAGAGCAGGTCCCCGATCACTCCGCTGCCGCCGCGCTCGCGGTCGTAGCGCCAGGTCAGCGGCCCGTCGGGGGAGGAGGCGTAGTCGGCGATCAGCCAGCAGCGCACGTTCGTGATCCGGCCCAGCCGGCCCTCGGCGACCATGGCGCGCAGATGCGCGACCGCGGGGGCGTGGCGGTAGTTGAAGCCGACGGCGGTGGGGATCCCGGCCCCGTCCCGGGCGGCGGCCACGGCATCGTGGATCTCCCGGGACTGCGCGGCGGAGACGCCCATCGGCTTCTCGATCCAGAAGGGCTTGCCGGCGCGGGCCGCGGCGAGGGCGAAGTCGCGGTGCAGGAAGTTCGGCGAGCAGATCGAGACGACGTCCGCCTCCGGATCGGCGAGCACCTCCTCGATGCCCGCCACCGCGCGCTCGAATCCGAACTGCTCGGTCGCGGCGCGCTGGTTCTCCTCGAGCGGGTCCGCGGCCACCACCAGGCGGGGCCGCACCCCCAGCTCGGGGAAGCGGGACGGGAGGCGCTGATAGCTGCTCGCGTGCAGCCGCCCCATCCAGCCCAGGCTCACCAGGCCGACGCCGATCTCTCGCATGCGGGTGCTCCTTCGTGGTTCGTTCGTCGTCGGCCGTGCATCGCTGGCCGGAGGGTCGGGGACCGAGGGAGGGCCGAGGACCGGGGGAGGGCGGCTCAGCGGCCGCCGAGCTCCTTCTCGATCCGTTCGCGCATCCGCACGTTGATCGCGTCGGCCTCCTCCTCCCAGCCGAACACGCACACGGAGACGGGCCCGTCGTACTCGCGCTCGCGCAGGTAGGCGAAGGCGGCGTCCCAGTCGATCTCGCCGTTGCCGATCTCGTTGTGCTGATGGATGCGGGCGTCCACGCCGGGCGGATTCATGATGTAGCGGTTGCCCACGTTCGCGGTGTGGTCGAAGACGTCCGCGATGTGCAGGTGCTTCAGCCGCTCCCCGGCGTAGTCCATCATCTCCCGCGGATCCCGGGCACCCTGGCCGAGGTGGTAGGCGTGCGGGAAGCAGAACTCGTAGTTCAGCCAGTCGCGGTCCACGCCGCGGATGATCTGCACGGCCCGGTCGTTCTCCTCGACGAAGTCGTAGGGGTGCGCCTCGATCGTGCACTCCAGGCCGTACTTCTCGAAGACGGGGACCAGCTCCTCCATCGACCTGTAGAACTGGCCCTCGCTCTGGCGGGGACGGTTCGGGTCGCCCGAGAACTCGGTCGCGATCAGCGGCACCTCGAGCGCGTCGGCGATCTCCAGCAGCCGCTTCCAGTTGCGCACCTGCGCCTGGCGCTCCTGCTCGTCGGGGCTGGCCCAGTCGAACACGGGGTTGAAGGTCCAGATCCTCACCCCGGTCTCCTTCATCGCCTGCTTCACCTCGGCGATCTGGTGACGGTCGACCTTCGGGTAGTGGTGCCACTCGTGGAAGTCGGCGCGCGGGGACAGCTCGAGGTACTCGAAGCCGAGCTCGGCGGCCTTGCGCAGCTCGCCCGCGACCGAGAGGTGCGGGTGGTACATGGAGGGGTCCAGCAGGATCTTCACCATCGGGGGCTCCTGTTCACTTGATGCCCAGGCCGCACTCGGCCAGGAACTCGCGGGTGGCGATCGCGTTCGGCAGCGGCAGGCCCGGGTCGCAGGGGTAGAGGTCCTGCTCGCAGATCACGTACAGCTCCCGGTCCAGCGTGGTCAGCTTCTGCACCAGGTCGCGCATGTCCGGCAACCCCTTCGGCGGGGCGACGGACGCACCCTTGGCCACGGCCTCGCCGAAGGGCCAGTCCTTCTCGTGCGCCTCGCGGGTGAGGTCCGGGTCGAACGCCTTGATGTGGACGTAGCCGATCCGCTCCGGGTACTCCTCGATCATCATCACCGGGTCCCCGCCGCCGTAGACGATGTGCCCGGTGTCCAGGCAGAAGCTCACCAGCTCCGGATCGGTCGCCTCGAAGATCCGCGCGATCTCCTCGGGGGTCTCGATGTGGGAGTCGCCGTGGGGGTGCAGCACCATCTGCAGCCCGTAGTCCCGCTTCAGCAGCTTGCCCAGGCGGTTGGCGTTGTTGACGTAGAGCTTCCAGGCCTCACCGGTCAGCTCCCGCTCGTCGGTGAACTCCCAGGTCTTGTCGTCGCGGTACAGCGGCGGCAGGTGCACCATGTACTCCGCGCCCACGGCCGCATGCGTCTCGGCGATGGCGCGGAAGGTCTTCTCGGTCTCCGCCCAGGCGTCCTCCCGGTGCAGCACGCCCCAGCCGGTGCCGGCCACGACCCGGAAGCCGTGCTCGTCCATCACGGACTGCAGCTGCGTCGCGTCCTGCGGGAAGTAGCCCCAGGGCCCGGTCTCCATCACGGAGAAGCCGGCCTCGGCCATCTCCCCGAGCGCGGTGTGCCAGGGGATCTGCTTCTCGTCCTCGGGGAACCACACGCCCCACTGGTCGGGGCACACACCGATGGTGAGCTTGTCGAACGGCGGCTCGGGGTTGCGGGACTTGTCGATGCGCGGCGCGGTGGTGGCGGTCATGAGGGCTTCTCCTTCGAAGATCAGCGGAGGTGGGACGAGACGGCCCCGGCGAGGCCGCGTCGGGGCGGCGGCGTCAGGGCGTCGGCGGCGGTGCCGGTGGGGCGTCGGCGGGGATCGTCAGATTCCGAGCCGATTCCGGCGTGGATCTGGCACGGAATCTGACGATTCTCGCAAGGCCGACGGGCGGCCGACGAGCCGGCGTGCCGGGCCGGCGCCGTCGGTCGCGGCCCGGGCGAGCGCCCTCAGTCGTGGGTGGGGAAGCTCATCGAGGACTCGACGGTCTCGTTCTGGGAGGGCCAGCGCGTGGTGACGGCCTTCTGGCGGGTGTAGAAGCTGACGCCCTCGGGGCCGTGGGCGTGGTGCTCGCCGAACAGCGAGTCGTTCCAGCCGCCGAAGGAGTAGTAGCCCACCGGGGTGGGGATCGGCACGTTGATGCCGATCATGCCCACCTGGATCTCGTCCTCGAAGCGACGCGCGTAGTGGCCGGAGTCGGTGAAGATCGCGGTGCCGTTGCCGAACGGGGAGGCGTTGACCAGGTCGATCGCCTCGTCGAAGTTGTTCACGTGCATCACCACGAGCACCGGCCCGAACACCTCCTCGGTGTAGGTGGGGTGGTCGGCGGGCAGGTCGGTGATCACGATCGGGCCCACGAAGTTGCCGTTCTCGTGGCCCTCGACCACCAGGCCGCGGCCGTCCACCACGATGGTGGCGCCGGCGGCCTCGGCCTCGTCGGTCATGCGGATCACGCGCTCGCGGGCGTCGGGGGTGATCACCGGCGGCATGTCGGTCCTCGGGTCATCGCCCGGGCCCACCACGAGCTTCTCGGCCTCGGCCTTGATCGCGGCCATGAACGTCTCGTGCGCATCGCCCACGGTCACGGCGACCGGGACGGCCATGCAGCGCTCGCCGGCGGAGCCGAACGCGCCGGAGGCCACCTGGGAGGCGGCGAACTCGATGTTCGCATCCGGCATCACCACGGCGTGGTTGTTCGCCCCGCCGAGGGCCTGGACCCGCTTGCCGGCCGCGGAGGCGGTGGCATGGACGTGCTTGGCGATCGGGGTGGAGCCCACGAAGGAGACCGCTGCGACCGCGTCATGCTCGCACAGGGCGTCGACGACGGTCTTGCCGCCGTGGACCACCTGGAACACGCCGCTGGGCAGCCCCGCCTCCTCGTAGAGGCGGGCGACGATGTTCGAGGCCGACGGGTCGCGCTCGGAGGGCTTGAGGATGAAGGCGTTGCCGGTCGCGATCGCGATCGGGTGCATCCAGAACGGCACCATGGCCGGGAAGTTGAACGGCGTGATCCCGGCGACCACGCCGAGCGGCTGACGCACCGTGTGGGCATCCACCCCGGTGGAGACGTTCTGGGAGAAGCCGCCCTTGAGGTCCTGGGTGATGGAGGTGGCGAACTCGAGGGTCTCCAGGCCGCGGGCGATCTCGCCCTTCGCGTCGCCGACGGTCTTGCCGTGCTCGCGGGAGATGACCTCGGCGATCTCGTCGGTGTGCTCGATGATCAGCTGCCGCATGCGGTAGAGGACCTGGGTGCGCTTGGCGAGGGAGACGCTGCCCCACTCCTTCTGCGCGGCGGCCGCCACCTGGACGGCGCGGTCGACGGTCGAGGCGTCGCCCAGGTGCAGGGTGCCCACCTCACCACCGGTCGCGGGGTTCATGATCGGCTGGGTGGAGCCGGATCCGGCCTCCTCGCGGCCGTCGATCCAGTGCGTGATCTCGTATCCCATGGGTGCTCTCCTTGCGGGTCGGGCTGTCGGTGGTGTCGGGGGAGTGGCGGGGCGCCGGGGTCGGCGGCGCAGCGCGGAGGCCGGGCCTCGGGCACCGGGCCCGGGGACGGCGTGCGGGCCGGTCAGTCGGCGGGGCGGTCCGCGGGGCGCAGGTAGTGGCGCTGCGGGGCCTGCTGCTGCTCGTACTCGGTGCGGGCGGCCTGCGTGGACTCGAGGGTCGAGACCTCCGAGACGGGCACGTCCCACCAGCCGTTGCCGGGCGGGTTCGGGCCGTACAGGTTCGTGTTGACCACGATGGCGGTGGCCTCGGCGGAGTCCTCGGCGCGGCGGTAGGCCTCGCGGAACGCCTCGGTGTCGGAGACCTCCTGCACCTCGATCCCGTACGAGCGGATGTTCGCGGGGATGTCCAGCGGCACCAGGCCGCCGTCCAGCAGGCCGGACTTCTCGTCCCGCATGCGGTACTTCGTGCCGAAGCGCTGGCTGCCGTGCGACTCGGACAGCGAGCCGATCGAGGACCAACCGTGGTTCTGCAGGATCACCAGGATCACCTTCACCCGCTCGGAGACGATCGTGGCGATCTCCTGCGGCGCCATCTGGAAGGTGCCGTCGCCGATGATCGCGACCACCTCGGAGCTCGGGGAGGCCATCTTCGCGCCGAGCGAGGCCGGCAGCTCGTACCCCATGCACGAGTAGCCGTACTCGAGGTGGTACTGGAGAGGTGAGCGGGCCTTCCACAGCGCCTGCAGGTCCCCGGGCATGGACCCGGCGGCGTTGATGACGATGTCCTCGTCGCCCATCATCTCGTTCAGGGCGCCGAAGATCTCCGTCTGGGCCGGCAGCTCCTGGTCGTGCGGGGCGAAGCAGGGGGCCACGAGCTCCTCCCACTCGGCGCGCAGGGCGCGGGCTCGCTCGACGTGCTCGGCCGGCGCGCGATACGCGGAAGCGGCCGGAGCGGCCCCCGTGAGCGCCTCGCGCAGCGCGTCCAGGCCCGCGCGGGCGTCGGTGACGACCATGGTCGCGGAGTGCTTGGCCGCGTCGAAGGCCTTGACGTTGAGGTTCACGAACCGCACGTCGGGGTTGCGGAAGGCGGTGTGGGAGGCGGTGGTGAAGTCGGTGTAGCGGGTGCCCACCCCGATCACCACATCGGCCTCCGCGGCGAGGTCGTTGGCGGCGTTGTTGCCGGTCGAGCCGACCCCGCCTAGGCACAGCGGGTGATCGGCGCTGAGTGCGCCCTTGCCGGCCTGGGTGTCCAGCACCGGGATCTGGGTCGCGTCGGTGAAGGCGGCGAGGGCCTCGCTCGCCTCGGAGTAGATCGCGCCGCCGCCGGCGATGAGCACGGGCCTGGTCGCGGAGCGGATCACCTCGGCCGCGCGCTGCAGGGCGGCGGGCTCGGGGACCGGGCGGGCCACGTGCCAGGTGCGCTCGCGGAAGAACTCCACCGGCCAGTCGAAGGCCTCGGCCTGCACGTCCTGCGGCAGGGAGAGGGTCACCGCGCCGGTCTCGGCAGGATCGGTGAGCACCCGCATGGCCTGCATGGCCGCCGGGATCAGCTGCTCGGGGCGAGAGATGCGGTCGAAGTAGCGCGAGACGGGGCGGAAGGCGTCGTTGACGGAGACGTCGCCGCCGGTCTCGTCCTCGAGCTGCTGGAGCACCGGGTCCACGGTGCGGGTGGCGAAGATGTCGCTGGGCAGCAGGAGCACCGGGATGCGGTCCACTGTCGCCAGCGCCGCGCCGGTGAGCATGTTCGTCGAGCCCGGGCCGATCGAGGCGGTGCAGGCGAAGGTCTGCATCCGGTTCCTCGTACGGGCGTAGGCGACGGCGGTGTGCACCATGTTCTGCTCGTTGCGGGCCATGTGGAAGGGCAGGGCGCCCTCCCCGTCGGCCGGGTCCTGGGTGTTCTGCAGCAGCGCCTGGCCGAGCCCCGCGACGTTCCCGTGGCCGAAGATGCCGAAGGCGCCGGGGACGAACCGCTCGCGCACCCCGTCGCGCTCCGCGTACTGGGCCGCCAGGAACCGCACCAGCGCCTGGGCGACGGTCAGCCGGACCGTGCCCTGCGGGCGGGCGCTCCGGACGGATGCCTGGGGGTTCTCGCTCATGCTGCCTCCGTTGTGCAGGCCCGCCGCGCAGGGGCGGGTCGTGGGTGGCACCGTCGGACGCGGTCCACTCGACGGTGAGTTCGTCGCACACCAGCATGGACTGCCCACGCACCCATGTCAATACATTGTCAGGACAAGATTCTCCGGAGTGATGCGCCTGGTCATGCGCCGTTCTCTCGTCCCGCCAGGGGGATCGCCCCTTCCCCGGCCGTGATCTCCTGTGCTAGCTTGCCGCCACGTCCGCATGGTTCGGCTCAAAAGACCGAACAATCCATGATTCCCTGCGAGCTTCGGCCTGACATGACCCGCTCCGGCGGGTCCCGCGGCTCCCGGGGACGGCCACACACCCAGCGCGCGGCAGCCCGCCCGTCGCCGCGCATCGACGCCCCGCGTCGCCTCACGTTCCAAGGAGGGAACATGAGCACCATCCCCGCAGCGGAGAACGCCCGGATACGAGAACTCGTGCGCTCGACCCCGGCCTCGGGGCCGAAGCGCTCCATCGGCCTGCTCGCCATCGTCGCCTGCCTCGGCGGCTTCCTGTTCGGCTACGACACCGGCGTCATCTCCGGCGCCCTGCCCTACATGCTCATGCCGAAGTCCGCCGGCGGCCTCGAGCTGAACTCCGTCGAGGAGGGCATGATCGGCGGCATCCTGCTGCTGGGCTGCGCCGTCGGCGCCGTCGTCGGCGGCCGGATGTCCGACCGCTACGGCCGCCGCCACAACATCCTGGTGCTCGCGGCGGTCTTCTTCGTGGGCGCCGTGGGCTGTGCGATCGCGCCGAACCTGGTGCTGATGTACATCGCCCGCTTCGTGCTGGGCCTCGCCGTGGGCGGCGCCTCCACCACGGTGCCCGTCTACCTCTCCGAGTCCGCCCCCAAGGAGCAGCGGGGCATGCTCGTGGCCGTCGACCAGCTGATGATCGTCACCGGCCAGTTCGCCGCCTTCGTGATGAACGCGATCATCGCCTCGATCCAGGGCGGGCCCGCGGCGGAGGTCGTCGAGGACCCCTCCGGCACCTACCAGGCCGGGGACGTCGTCTCCTGGAACACCCTGGCCGCGATCGGCGGGGTCACCGTCGGCGACGGCAACGGACACGCCTGGCGCTGGATGCTCGCGGTCTGCTCGCTGCCCGCGATCGCGCTGTGGATCGGGATCCGGATGATGCCGGAATCCGCCCGGTGGCACGTGCGCCGCGGCGAGGTCGCCGAGGCGATCGGCTCCCTCAAGCGGATCCGCGTCGAGGGCCGGCACGACGTCGCCGTCGAGACCGCCGAGATGGTCGCCAACCAGCGCCTGGAGGAGAAGCGTGAGAAGCTCAGCCTGAGCCACGCGATCAAGGTGCCCTGGCTGCGCTCGATCATCGTCTTCGGCGGCATCTTCGCGATCCTGCAGCAGCTCACCGGCGTGAACACGATGATGTACTACGCCCCGCGGGTGCTGATGGCGGCCGGCTTCGACGCGCAGGCCTCGATCATCCTCAACGTCTTCACCGGCCTCGCCTCGGTGATCGGCTCCGGCCTGGGCCTGCTCGCGCTGCGCCGCTTCGGCCGGCGCCAGGTGCTGCTGGTGGGCCAGACGGTGCTGACGCTCTCGCTCATCGCCATGACCGCGATCTTCCTGCTGGGCATCAACCCGTACATCGATGCCTCCGGCGCCGTCTCCGAGGACATCCCCGGCTTCGTGCCCTACCTCGTGGTGGTCGTGATCGTGCTGTTCATGCTCGGCATGCAGTCCGGCCCCGGCCCCGTGATGTGGGTGATGCTCGCGGAGATCTTCCCCAACGCCGTGCGCGGCGCCGCCAACGGGTTCGCGGTGATGATCCTGTGGATCACGAACATGCTGGTCACCTTCCTCTTCCCGGTGATGATGTCCGGGTTCGGGCCGGTGGCCACCTATGGCCTCTTCGCCGCGATCAACATCTTCGCCGTCATCTGGTACTACGTGCGGATCCCGGAGACGCGGAAGTTCACGCTCGAGCGCATCGAGTGGGAGTTCCGCGAGGCGGGCGGCGTGATCCGCCTGCGCTGACCCGCCCGCGTCGCTGCCGGCGCGCCGCTGCACGGCCCCCCGCCCCGTCCGCCCCGCCGCTTTCCACCCACCCCGCCTCGCCACCCCGCGATCGTCAGATTCCGAGCCATCCCGGTGTCGGATCCGGCTCGGAATCTGACGATTCCGCACCCCAGCTCCCGAAAGGACGCCTCCCATGACCTCCACCCCGCTCTCGGTCGCCGTGATCGGCGCCGGCATGGCCGGCAAAACCCATGCCAACGCCTGGCGTCAGGCCGGCACCGTCTACGACCTGGGTCTGCCCCCGGTGCGGCTCGCCGCGATCGCCGACGCCCACCTCCCCTTCGCCGAGGACGCCGCGGCCCGCTACGGCTACGAGAAGGCCGTCGGCGACTGGCGCGACGTCGCCGAGGACGACTCGATCGACATCGTCTCGATCGTGGTGGGCAACGCGCTGCACCGCGAGATCGCCGAGGCCATGGTCGCCGCCGGCAAGCACGTGCTGTGCGAGAAGCCGCTCGCCGGCACCCTCGAGGACGCCGCCGCGATGGCCGCCCTCGAGCAGGAGCACCCCGATCTCGTGCTCGCCACCGGCTACACCTTCCGGCGCAACGCCGGCATCGCGATGCTCGCGAAGCTCGCGGCCGACGGGGCGCTCGGCGAGGTCGCCCACCTCGACGGCCGCTACTGGTGCGACTACGGGGCTGACGAGAACGTGCCCATGGCCTGGCGCTACCGGGGGCCGATGGGCTCGGGCGCGCTCGGCGACGTCGGCTCCCACCTGGTGGACTCCGCCGAGCTGATCCTGGGCCCGCTGGTCGAGGTCTCCGGCGCGCAGCTCACGCAGACCATCCCCGAGCGGCCCGTCGCGAGCGGCGCGGTCGCCGGCGGACGCGGCGTCACCGCCGATGCGGACGCCCCGAAGGAGAAGGTCGAGAACGACGACGTCGCCACCTTCACCGCCCGCTTCGCCTCCGGTGCGGCCGGCACCTTCTCCGTCTCCCGCGTGGCCCGCGGCCTGCCCAACTACAAGGCGCTGACGGTGCTGGGCACCGGCGGCACCGCGAGCTGGTCCCTGGACCGCACCGGCGAGATCCAGCTGGCCGACGGCTCCGCGCCGGAGGGGCTCGGCGGCATGCGGCAGGTGCTCGTGAACCCCGAGTTCCCGTACTTCAAGGACGGCTCCTCGATGGCCTTCGGCGGCGTGGGCCTGAACCAGATCGAGCAGTTCACCTACCAGGCCCACGCCTTCCTGCAGCAGGTCGCGGGCATCACCGAGGGCGCCCTGCCGCGCTGCGCGAGCTTCGCCGACGGCTACCGCCAGATGCGGATCCTCGACGCGGTGGCCCGCTCCGCCGCCGAGGGCGGCAGCGCCATCCGGATCGACTGAGCCCCGCCGCGTCGGGCGGCGCGGCCCCGCCCACCGAC
>CAZHSL010000008.1:0-6407 GCA_964535185.1 uncultured Corynebacterium sp. | reverse complement strand
CGGCCCCGCCCACCGACTCCGCCCCTCCCGTCGGCCCACCACCTTCTGCGAAAGGACCCACGCCATGGCCTTCACCTACGGCGCCTACACCGCCTGCCTGCAAGACCGCACCCTCGAGGAAGCGCTCGACGTGCTCGTCGCGGCCGGCCTCCGCGGCGCGGAGATCAACACCGGCGGGTTCATCCCCGCACCCCACGCGAACGTCGACGCGCTGCTCGCCGGCGAGCGCGCCCGCACCGAGTTCCTGCAGGTCTTCGAGGACAAGGGCGTCGCGCTGACCGGGCTGACCGTCTCCGGCAACCCGCTGTCCCCGCTGCCCACCGAGGGGATCCCGCACGCCCACGACCTGCGCCGCACCATCGAGCTCGCCGGGAAGCTCGGCGTGCGGGACGTGGTGGCGATGTCCGGCACGCCGGGCACCGATCCGGGCGCCCGCTACCCGGCCTGGATCGTGAACCCCTGGAACGGGATCGACCTGGAGATCCTCGAGCACCAGTGGTTCGTCGCGACGCTCTTCTGGAAGGAGATCGATGCGCTAGCCCGGCAGCACGACGTGCAGGTCGCGCTCGAGATGCATCCGCGCAACCTCGTGTTCTCACCGCCCAGCTTCGAGCGGTTCGTCGAGCTCGTCGAGCCGACGAACATCGGCGTGAACCTCGACCCCTCCCACCTGTTCTGGCAGCAGATGGACCCCGTGGCCTGCATCGAGCGGCTGGGTCGGCACATCACGCACGTCCACGCCAAGGACACCGCCGTGCTCCCGGGCGCGGCCGTGCGCGGCGTGCTCGACACCGACTTCGGCGCCGTCCCCGAGGACCCCGCGCAGCGCACCCCCACCGGGATCGGGCACTACTGCTCCACCTGGCCCACCGATCCGGCCTGGCGCTTCGTGGCGCTCGGCGAGGGGCACGACGTGGAGTACTGGACCGGCTTCCTCACGGCGCTGGCCGCGGTGAACCCGGACCTGAGCGTCAACATCGAGCACGAGGACGCCGCCTTCGGGCAGGTCGAGGGCCTCGAGCGCAGTGCCCGCACCCTGCTCGCCGCCGCCGACGCCGCAGGCACCTGACCGCGGCCGAGAGCCCCGGCCCGCCGGCCGTCCCACCGCCCCGGCCCGTTGGCCCACCACCGGGGGGTCGTCAGATTCCGAGCCACTTCCGCCACCGATCTGGCACGGATCCTGACGATCCCCGGGCCCCCACCCGCTCCGCCCCTCACCCAAGGACCCTGACATGCCACTCGTCCGCATCACCCAGCACGACGTCCGCACCTCCGAGCAGTCCCGCCATCTGGCCGACATCGTCCAGGACGTCATGCTCGAGCTGTTCGACGCCCCGCCCGGAGACCGCTACCAGATCATCGAGACCCTCCCGGTCGGCTCGATCCTCGCCGAGGACACCGGGCTCGGGATCGAACGCAGCGACGGCGTGGTGATCATCCACGTCACCCAGCAGGGCCGCAGCACCGCGCAGAAGCAGGCGATCTACTCCGCGCTCGCCGAACGGCTGGCCACCGCGGACCTCGTGCGCCCCGAGGACCTGATCGTCTCCGTGGTGCACAACGATCGGGAGGACTGGTCCTTCGGGATGGGCCGGGCACAGTTCCTCACCGGCGAGCTCTGACGGTGTGGGTGCGCCGCCGGCGCGGCCTCGTGGGCCGGCCATCGCCGGCGGCCTCGCCCGCCACCAGCCGCCTCGTCGGCCCACCGCCGGTCGGCGCGCTCCGTCGGCTCACCGCCCGTCGGCGCCCGGCACCGCACTCGCATCACCGACCAACAATCATCATTATATGTCTGGACAAAGGATCGTCCCCATGGGATCATGGGAGCATCGGCCGGACCGCCGGGCACCGTCGCACACGGCAGCAGTCGCATACGGCACCGACCCAGGTTTTCGACGCAGGGAGGCATGGAGACCCATGGCAGCAGACCTCGACATCATCACGTTCGGCCGCAGCGGCGTGGACATCTACCCGCTGGAGATCGAGAAGGGCCTCGAGGACATCCACAGCTTCGGCAAGTTCCTCGGCGGCAGCCCGATGAACGTGGCCGTCGCCGCCGCGCGCCTCGGCCACACCCCCGGGGTGATCACCGGCGTGGGCGATGACCCGTTCGGTCGCTACGTGGTCAAGGAGATGGAGAGGCTCGGCGTGGACAGCCGCTTCGTCGTGACGAACCACGAGTACAACACGCCGATCACGCTGTGCGAGATCTTCCCGCCGGACGACTTCCCGCTGTACTTCTACCGCCAGCCCACCGCGCCGGACCTGCAGGTCGCGCCCGAGCACCTCGACCTCGAGGCGATCCGTCGGGCGCCGCTGTTCTGGTTCTCCGGCACCGGGCTGTCCGAGGAGCCCAGCCGCGCCGCGCACTTCGCGGCGCTCGAGGCCCGCGGCCGCACCGAGCACACCGTCTTCGACCTCGACTACCGGCCCATGTTCTGGTCCGGCATCGAGGAGGCCCGCGAGCAGTACCGCGAGGCGCTCAAGCACACCACCGTCGCCGTGGGCAACAAGGAGGAGTGCGAGGTCGCGGTGGGGGAGACCGAGCCCGAGCGCGCAGCCGACGCGCTGCTCGAGGCCGGCGTGAAGATCGCGATCGTCAAGCAGGGCCCCAAGGGCGTGCTCGGCAAGACCGCCGACGAGCACGTGGTGGTCGCCCCGAACCCGATCCAGGTGATCAACGGCCTCGGCGCCGGGGACAGCTTCGGCGGCTCCCTCTGCCACGGCCTCCTGTCCGGTCAGGACCTCGAGACCATCCTCACCCGCTGCAACGCCGCCGGCGCGATCGTTACCTCCCGGCTGGAGTGCTCCACCGCGATGCCCACCAGCGAGGAGATCGACCTGCTCATCGACGGCGGGGACCCGAACCACGGCCGGAGCGTCGAGGAGATGCTCGGCGCGCTGCGCAACCGCGGCGTCGTCGAGCCGGCCGGAGAGGAGGCGGTCCGCGCATGAACACCGCACACACCACCACCGCCGGCGCGACCGCACCGGGCGCCGCGCCCCGCACGGACGAGTTCGTCTCCACCTATGAGGACGTCACCCGCGTGCGGATCGAGGACCCGGGCCGCTTCGCCCGCCTCGCCGCCGCCCGCCGGCGCCGCACCGTCGCCGACACCGACGGCACGATGATGATCATCGCCGCGGACCATCCCGCGCGCGGCGCCCTCGGCGTCGGCACCCGCGGCCAGGCCATGGCCAGCCGCACCGAGCTGCTGGACCGCATGCGCGAGGCGCTCGCCGTGCCCGGGGTGGACGGCGTGCTCGGCACCGCCGACATCCTCGAGGACCTCCTGGTCATGGGCGCGCTCGAGGACAAGATCGTGTTCGCCTCGATGAACCGCGGCGGGCTGCAGGGCGGCTCCTGGGAGATCGAGGACCGCTTCACCGCCTACGACGCCGCCTCCATCAGGGCGGCCGGCTTCGACGGCGGCAAGATGCTCACCCGCATCGACCTCGACGACGACCGCACCTCCTTCATCCTCGAGGCCAGCGCCCAGGCCGTCACCGACCTGGCCCGCCACGAGCTGATCGCGATGGTCGAGCCGTTCATGTCCGGCCGCCCCGGGGGACCGGGCACGAAGATCATGAACGACCTCTCGCCCGAGGCCGTCATCAAGTCCATCCACATCGCCCAGGGCCTGGGCGCCACGAGCGCCTACACCTGGCTGAAGCTGCCCGCGGTGGACGACATGGAGCGCGTCATGGACGCCACCACCATGCCCACCCTGATCCTCGGCGGCGACCCGGCCGACGACGACCCAGTCGCACTGCGCGCCTCCTGGAAGCGCGCCCTGGACCGGCCCAACGTGCGCGGGCTGGTCGTCGGCCGCACCCTGCTGTACCCGGCCGGGGACGACGTCACCGCGGCGGTGCGCGCCTCGGTCGACATGATCCGCTGATCCTCACCGCGAGAAGGAGAGCACCATGACCGCTGCGTCCGAGTTCCATCTGCCCGCCGGCTCCACCGGCAACGGCACCTACGAGACGATCGTCGACCCCGGCGCGCGCGAGGGCTGGGTGCACACCGGCCTGCGCGTGCTCGCCCTCGCCCCCGGCGGCAGCGAGGTCGTCACCGCGAACGGCGTCGAGGTGATGGTGGTGCCGCTGAACGGGGGCTGCGACGTCGCCGTCGACGGCACGACGCACACGCTGCGCGGCCGGGAGGACGTCTTCGCCTCCGCGACCGACGTGCTGTACGCGCCCGTCGGCTCCCAGCTGACGATCTCCTCTGCGGGCGGCGGCCGCTTCGCCCTCGCCTCCGCGGTGGCGACCGGCGCCCACCCGGTCGCGCTGATCCGCGCCGAGGACGTGCCCGTCGAGATCCGCGGCGGCGGGAACATGACCCGCAAGGTGCGCAACTTCGGGACCGTCGGCGTCTTCGACCAGATGGACAGCCTCATCGCGTGCGAGGTCATCACTCCCGGCGGCAATTGGTCCAGCTACCCCGCTCACAAGCACGACGAGACGGTCGACGACGGCGAGCACCGCGAATCGGAGCTCGAGGAGATCTACTACTACGAGATCCAGGACGCCCCCGGCGGCGGGCCCGGCTTCGGTTTCCACCAGACCACCGCCAGCGGCGACGACAAGCCGATCGACGTGCTCACCGAGGTGCGCAGCGGCGACACCGTGCTGGTGCCGCACGGCTGGCACGGCCCCTGCGCCGCCGCGCCCGGGCACGACATGTACTACCTCAACGTCATGGCCGGCCCGGAGGCCGAGCGGGCCTGGAACATCACCGACCATCCCGACCAGACCTGGGTGCGCGGCACCTGGGACGATGCCGGGATCGATCCCCGACTCGAAGGAGAGGCACGATGACCGCGGAGCAGAACATCGGGCAGGACACCGTGCACGAGACCGCGCCGCCGCAGCCCGGCCCGCAGACCGCGCCCCCGCAGGACGTCCGCGTGGGCGTGATCGGCGTGGGCCGGATGGGCGCCGACCACGTCGAGCGCATCTCCCGCCGCATCAAGGGCGCCCGCGTGAGCGTGGTCAGCGACTACCTGCGCGAGACCGCCGAGAAGGTCTCCGCCACCGCACCCGGCTCCCGCGTGGTGGACACGCCGGAGGACGTCATCGCCGCCGACGACGTCGACGCCGTGCTGATCGCCAGCCCCGGCCAGTTCCACCGCGACCAGGTGCTGGCCTGCATCGCGGCCGGCAAGCCGGTGCTGTGCGAGAAGCCGCTGGCGATGAACCCCGCCGATGCCCACGACGTGGTCCGTGCCGAGCACGAGGCGGGCCGCGCCTACGTGTCGCTGGGCTTCATGCGCCGCTTCGATGCGGGATACGGCGAGCTGAAGGACGCGCTCGAGGCCGGTGACCTCGGCACGCCGCTGATCCTGAACTGCAAGCACCGCAACGCCGACGTGCTGCCCGGATTCACGAACGTGCACATGGTCTACGACTCGGCCGTGCACGAGATCGACGCGATCTCCTTCTTCCTCGAGGAGCCGGTGGTCTCCGTCCAGACCCTCACCGGGCGCAGCACCGAGAACGCACCGGAGGGGCTCAGCGACCCGATGCTGCTGCTGTTCCGCACTGCCTCGGGCACCGTGGTCACCGACGAGCTGTACGTCAGCACGGGATCCGGGTACGAGGTACGCACCGAGCTCGTCGGCTCCCGGGGCGTCGCGACCATCGGGCAGGAGTCCGGGCTGGTCACCACCCAGCAGCCCGGCGGCCGCTGGGGCGGCACCGTCCCGGCCGACTTCCGCCCCCGGTTCATCGACGCCTACGACGCGGAGGTCCAGGCCTGGATCGCCGCGGTCGCCGACGGCAGCTTCGTCGCGCCCCGCTCCGCCACGGCCTGGGACGGCTACGCCGCGGCGGCCGTCTGCGAGGCGGCCGAGCAGTCCCTCACGGCCGACGGGCCCGTCGAGGTGACCCTGCGGGAACGCCCCCGCTGAACCCACTGCCCGTATTCTCGGAGCCGGGCCCGTCACCGCTCGGGCCCGCTGCCGACCCGGTGGGCCCGCACCGCGGCGGGCCGGCCCTGACCCGAAGGAGAGTGTCGTGGACAGCGCCCCCATCCCGAGCGGCTCCGCTGCCGGCCCTGCGACCGGCCCCGCCGCCGGTCCGTCCGGCGGTCCCGCTGCCGAACCGTCGGCCGGTCCCGCCTCTGCCGAGGGCGGCCCGATCACGCTGGACCTCGCGATCGACCGCGACAGCGCCACCCCGCTGTACCTGCAGCTGGCCGGCGGCATCGAAGAGGCGATCCGCAGCGGCGTGCTGGGCCCCGGCAGCCGGCTGGAGAACGAGCTGGCGCTGTCCAAGCGGCTGCGCCTCTCCCGGCCGACGGTCCGCCAGGGCATCCAGGAGCTCGTGGACAAGGGCATGCTGGTGCGCAAGCGCGGCGTGGGCACCCAGGTGGTGCAGGCCCCGGTGAACCGGCAGGTCGC
>CAZHSL010000007.1:0-23227 GCA_964535185.1 uncultured Corynebacterium sp. | reverse complement strand
CCCTGAACGCCCAGCTCCTGCGACGCCTCGACCTTCGCCCGGAGGCGACCGTCGCGGCCGTCCGAGCTCGCCACTGACCCTCCCTCACCGAATGGAATCACTCATGAGCACTGCACCTGACCCCACCGAGGAACAGGCCTGCCACAGCGGACCCCACGGCTACATCCAGGACAAACCCCGCTACCTCAACCGCCTCAAGCGCATCGAAGGCCAAGCCCGCGGGATTTCTCGGATGGTCGACGAGGAGGTCTACTGCATCGACATCCTCACCCAGATCTCTGCCCTGAACAGCGCACTCGAGAATGAAGCGCTGGGACTGCTCGACGACCACCTCCGTCACTGCGTCCTCGACGCCGCCCGGGAAGGCGGAGAAGCAGCCGAGATCAAACTGAAGGAGGCCTCCGACGCGGTACGGCGCCTCGTCAAGGCGTGACGCGTTCCCGGGGACCGCTTGCTCTCTCTCGTAGGCGGGCCGCGGTGCGGTTACAGTCCGATCTTGCCGGCTGTGGAGTCTTCGAGGGCGCTGGCGGGGCGCACGTACCGTGCGAGTGAGTCCAGTCGACGGTGTCTGGTAGTGCGGGAGATGGTCATCGGGTCGACGCCCGCCGCTGCGGCGGATGTCGCGTGTCCGGCGCGCAGCGAGTGTCCCGAGACCCAGGTCTGGGCGACTCCTGCGATGTGGGCGTAGTCCTTCTCGTTGATGTTGGCTGCTGCGGCGCGGGCCTGGATGATGCGGGCGATCGAGCGGTCCGACAGTGCGGTGTCGCCGATACGGGAGTGGTTGTAGATCCGAGAGAACAGCGGACTCCCAACCCCCAACTTCCTACCGCTAGCTTCGAACCTTGCTTCGAGTGCGAGGACCGGGCACGTCTCGGAGTGGGCCCCGAGTGGGATGCCGATGAGGTCTCCTCTCCCGGTCTGGTCGGTCTTCGAGCGGCGGATCTGCAGCAGCAGGCCGGCGCCCTGACGGGCGATGTCGTTCGTGGTGAGGGCTGCGAGCTCGCGGCGACGCAGTGCGGCGGCAAGCCCGAGGAGGAGGATCGCACGGTCACGCTTGCCGGTCGCGGTCTCGAGATCGTCCATCGCGTCGATGATCTGACGCATCAGGACGGTCGTCAGTGGAGTCGCCCGGCGCGACGGTGAGGTCCCCAGGGCTCTCCCGGCGGAGCGGAGCGCCTGTCGGACTCCGTGATGGGCGGTGGGATCGCCAAGACCTTTGTCGAGATGGGCGGCGGAGATCACGGCGACATCCCGGGAGATCGTCGAGTGGGCGACCAGTTCGGCGCGGTGCGCGATGTAGGACGCGACCACCTCCGGACCTGTAGGGATGCTCGGGTAGCCCCACACCCGGCACCAGGCCGTGAAGGTGCGCATGGCGGAGGCGTAGGAGCGTCGCGTCTCGGCGGAGCGGCTGCTGGCGAGGAGGGCGCCGACACTCTGGGCGTCCTCGAGCGTGACGGGGGTGGGCGGTGCCGTCCGTGTGTCGAGGGCTCTGCTCATGTGGGCTCCTTGGTTGACTCGAGAGCTCAGGGGCTCCCGTGGTGCCCGGTAGCGGGCGTCAGACTGCGCTCTCATTCTCCTGGCTGGAGACCCAGTCGTTGATGTTGGAGACGCGGTAGCGGACGCGGCCGCCGAGCTTGACGTAGGCAGGGCCCAGGCCGAGGGTGCGCCAGTTGGCGAGGGTTCCGGCGGCGAGGCCGAGGACGTCGGCGACTTCGTAGGCGGTCATCAGTTCGTCGAGCGTGACGACATCGCGGGGTGCGGGCTTGCGGGGCATCGTGTCCTCCGGATTCGAGCGGGGCCGCGGTCCGGCCCTTGTGCTTCGCGACAGTGGGCGGGGGCTCACGGAACCTGTCGCGGAGGTAACGGCGCACGCAGGCGGGCTCACTGTGCGTCACGCGATGTGCGCCTGGTCCGACCTGCTCGTGAACCAGCAGGAGTGCCTCGATACGGCCACGCGGGGGACGCACGCGATGTCCGTGCAGGAGGTGCAGAGGGCGACGGGGGCTCAGACCGCGTCGACCTTCTCTGGGCTGGGGAGTTTGTCGGAGGGTCTTTGGTCGAGGACGCGGTGACCGTAGGCTGGTGTGATCGGCGAGAGGAGGTGGGTGCATGTCTCGCGCCGCGACCACCAGGTTGGAACCTGGAGAGCACAGCATCGATCGGGCTCAGGTGTTCCCGTACCGCGACGGCTTCGCCATCCGATGGTCGATTCGGCTCAACAGCGGGCGGCTCATGCGCCCGCTCACTCAGGGTCCGACGAAGGGCAAGGTGAGGGCTCGGGCGAGGGCGCGGGCTGCAGACCTGCTGAGCAGTTCCAGCGATGGCAAGTGGAAGGGCACCAGCGACACCCTCGACTATCTGGACAAGGTCACGCGCCCGGCCATCCGTGCCGAGCGTCTGGCCGACACGACGACGCGGCGCTACGAGCTCGCATACCGGCTTCTGCGCGGGGAGTGCGGCGACGAGGGATGCAAGCACACCCATTCTCTGGCCGGTCTGTCGCTACGAGAGGCGATGCGGCCTCGAGCCCTGATCTCGTGCCTGGAGGAGATCGGGAGGCTGCATGGTGCGGTCAACGCGAAGCATGCCAAGACGGTCGCGAAGAAGTATCTGGCGGCGCCGCTGCGCGTGGATGAGGTGATCGAGTACAACCCTCTGATCGAGCTGGATCTCGACCTGTCCGGGGCGAAGAAGCCCGCATACTCGCGGGGCGGCCGGGCGCTGACCGCGGAGCAGTACCGCGCGGCGATCGAGTACCTGCTGGCCGCCGATCCGGAGGACGTGGAGGTACCGAAGCGCGGACGGTGGACGCACGAGCAGCGGGTGGTCGAGCGGGCCGCGTGCATCGACATCGTGCTCGCGCAGGCGACCACGGGGCTGCGGACCTCCGAGCTGTGCATGAGGCCCACGGAGGACTGCCACGTTGACGATTCGGGCACGTTCATCGTTGAGTTGTCGCCGGAGGCCACGAAGACGCGAACGGGTCGCCCGGTCCCTGTCCTCGCCCCTGCGGTGAGCAAGCGGTTGGCGGCGAGGCTGGAGTCGGGGTCTCCGTGGCTGTTCCCGTCGCCGACGGACCCGGCCAAGCCGTGGGATCCGCGCAACCGGGACAGGAAGCTCGCGGCGATGTACAAGGAGCTAGCCGAGAAGCTGAACATCGAGATGTTCGAGAATGAGCGCGGGCACTCGTGGCGCACGACGAACAACACCCTGTTGTACGACGTGCTGCCGGAGGCGACCCGCACTCGGTTGTTCGGGCATACGGCAGCCGTGAATCGGCAGCGGTACACGGCGGTCACGAGCACGGAGGCTGTGGTCTCTGCGGCAGCCGCCATGTTCGAAAGTGACCGCTAGAGTGACCGCTAGCGGCGGGATTTGGCGGTCACATCCCGGAACCCCCGTGAAGCGTGTGGCTACAAGTATCCGCTCACTGCCAGCGCATTCGTCGTCCGACCTGGGCATCTACCCCTAGTTCGCACCGAGTCAGGGGGTCGCAGGTTCAAATCCTGTCAGCCCGACCGAGGAAACCCTGGTGAGAGTTCATCTCACCAGGGTTTCGTCATGCCGGGGGGTCTGCCGGCAGCGGGAAGACGTCCAGCTGGAGCCGTACGCGCCGCCGGGCATCCGCCTCGCCCTGCCCGCGCTCCTTCGCGCGGGTGATGTGCCTGTCGGCGACCGCCTCCAGCTCCCGCACCATCTCCTGCGCCTCCTCGGCGGTCATCGACGCGGTGGCCGTGGTGTCCACGGAGGCCTCGATCCACTCGGCGGGTTCAGTGCGCGCGCGGGCGAACCACTCCCTCAGCGCGGCGGTGCGGTGCTCGAGCTGGCTGCGGAGGTAGCTGGTGATCACCGGCAGCATCGCCGGCTCCGCCGACATCGTGGCCGCGTCCACGCTGAAGCTCGCCGCTCTCCACCATCGTTCGCGGCCGGTGCCCCGCTCGGAGTCCTCCTCGACGAAGCCGTGCCGAGCCAGCTGCCGCAGGTGGTAGCTGGTCTGCCCGGTGCTCTCGTCGAGCTGCCGCGCCAGGGTCGTCGCGGTGGCCGGACCGCCGTCGACGAGCCGCTGGTACATGGCCATGCGCAGCGGGTGGGCGAAGGCCTTCATCGCCGCCGATCCCATGGCCGACGGGCGCGGATGCTCAGAGGGGTTGTGCTCCGTCATATTGCAGAGGTACCTTTGCAGAGAGTTGTTGGCAAACATTCCTCTGTACAGCCTACGGGAGCGACCATGACCATGCAGCTGTCCGATCGACATGCACTGAACGAGCCGCTGCGCCGCCGGTTCGCCATCACCCGTGGCGACATCGCGCCGGTGGACATCGCCGACGGCGCCCTGCTCGCGGCCCTCCCTCCGCTGGCCGTCGCTCTCACCCGCTCCCCCGCACTGGTCACCGCGCTGCCCGCCGCGGCGTGGCTGCCGTGGCTGCTGCTCGGCGTGATCGCTGGCATCGTCGTCGACCGCGCGCACCGGCGCGGCGTGGGCATGGCGGGCCTGGCGGCTCGCTCCGTGCTGCTCCTGGGCGCGACCGTCGTCGCCACGTCCGGCCAGCCGGCCCTCTGGCCGCTGATCGGCGCCGCGGCTGCGGCGAGCGGACTGACCCTCACTCTGCTCACCGGCTCGCCGCGGACGATCCGCCGTCCGGCCCTCCCGGTCTCCGGGGCGGGCGAGCGCATCGCCCGGCACGCTCGTGCCCACGATCGGGAGGAGGCGGCCGCGGCGCACCGGGCCCGGGCGACCGACCGGCTCCTGCTCTCGGGGCTGCACCACCTGAGATGACAGGAGGGGCCGGATCGCGCCCGGCGCGGGGTCAGCCCGTGGCGGGTCCCACCCAGATCTGCTGGGCGTTGGTGAACTCGCGGATCCCGTGCGGGCCGAGCTCGCGGCCGTAGCCGGAGCGCTTGATGCCTCCGGAGGGCAGGCGCGGATCGGACTTCACGATCCCGTTGACCGAGACCTGCCCCGCCTCGATGCGGCGGGCCATCTCGACCCCGCGTTCGGTCTGCGTCCAGATCGCGGCGCCGAGCCCGTAGGGCGTGTCGTTGGCCAGGGCGAGCGCGTGCTCCGCATCGTCGGCGGCGATCACCACGGCGATCGGCCCGAAGGTCTCCTCGGTGCAGGCGGTCATCCCCGGCTCCACGTCGGTCAGCAGCGTCACCGGGTAGAAGAAGCCGTCGCCACCCGGCATCTCGCCGCCCATCACCAGGGTGGCCCCGGCCTCGACGCTGCTGGTGACCTGGCGGTGGAGGTTCTCGCGCAGCTCCTCGCGGGCGATCGGCCCCACCTTCGTGGCCTCGTCCCGGGGATCCCCGACCACCAGGTCCCGCAGCTGGGCGGCCAGGAGCTCGACGAACTCGTCGTGCACGGAGCGCTCCACGATCACGCGCTTCGCGGCGATGCAGGACTGCCCGGCGTTGATGATCCGCGAGAGCGCCGAGACCTCCGCCGCCTTGTGCAGGTCCGCGTCGGCCAGCACGATGCACGGGTCGGAGCCGCCGAGCTCGAGGACGGCCGGCTTGATCTCGCTCGCGGCGATCGAGGCGACCGTCGCCCCCGCCCGATCCGAGCCGGTGAAGGACACCGCCCGGATCCGGGGGTCGCGGATCGCCTGCTCGACGTCCTCGGTCCGGGCCGGCAGGGTCTGGAAGATGCCCTCCGGGGCCCCCGCCGCGCGGAACACCTCCTCGAGCGCGGCGGCGCAGCCCGGCACGTGCGGGTCGTGCTTCATCACGCACGTGTTCCCGGCCATCAGCGCCGGCGCGCAGAAGCGGAAGGCGACCCAGAACGGGGCGTTCCAGGGCAGGATCCCCAGCACCGGGCCGAGCGGCAGGTACTGGACGTACGAGGAGGTCGCGTCCGAGGCGAGGTGCTCGTCGGCGAGGTACTCCGCGGCGTGCTCGGCGTAGTGCTCCGCGGCCCAGGCCGACTTGGCGACCTCCCCGCGGGCCTCCCCGATGGGCTTGCCCATCTCCTCGGTCATCAGCGGGGCGAGCTCATCGGTGTGCTCGCGCAGGTGGGCGGCGACGCGGCGCAGCACCTCCGCCCTCTCCTGGACGGTGGTGTCCTTCCAGGTGCTGTAGGCGCTGTGGGCGCGATCGATGATCGCGGTGATCTCCTCACCGGTCGCGGCGGGCACCTCGCGCACGACGGCGCCGGTGGTGGGATCGATGGCGGTCAGCATGCTCATGGTCAGGCAGCTCCCTTCAGAGAGTCGAGGAGGTCATGGGGGCGACCGTCGGGAACGCCCGGGCACCGCTCTCGTGGACGACGAAGTCCTCCGGGAGGGTGAGGAAGGAGGCGCAGCCGTCGGCGGTGATCCGCACGGTGTCCGAGATGCCGACGGTCTTGTCCCCGTCCACACCCCACATCCACGGGATCAGGTGGAAGGTCATTCCCTCCTCGAGCGGCCGGTCGTCGCCCTCGGTGAGGGAGACGATGTAGCCCTCGTCCCAGGACGGCGGGAACGCGATCCCGATCGAGTAGCCGGCGCGGGTGACCAGCTGGGCGCCCACGTCGTTGCTCTCGATCAGGGAACGGGTGAGCCGGTCGACGTCGGCGACGCTCACCCCGGGCCGCATGAAGCTGCGCAGCTCCGCCAGGGTGTGCTTCATCAGCTCCTGGGCGGCGTGCATCGACGCCGACAGGGCCCCGTTGACCACGGTGCGCATCATCGCCGCGTGGTATCGGCGATAGCAGCCGCCGACCTCGAGGAAGACGTGCTCCCCGGGCCGGATCATGCGGCCCTCCCAGGTGGAGTGGCCGATCATCGACCGCGGCCCGGAGGCGACGTACGGCATCACCGCCGGGAACTCCCCGCCGGCGCGGAACATCGCAGCGGAGATCGCGGCGGCCACGTCGTTCTCGGTGGCGCCGGCCATCGCGGCCCGCTGCCCGGCGATCATCCCGGCCTCGCCCGCGTAGGCCGCGAGCTGCATCACCTCGATCTCGTCGGGCGACTTGCGGATGCGTCCCTCCTCGACGATCCCGAAGCAGTCCACCAGCCCCTCGCCGAAGGCGTCGTGGAAGCGGTCCTGCTGGTAGGCCGGGAAGTAGTAGCTGTTGCGCTCGTACCCCACGCGGGAGTCTCCCAGCCGCAGGTCGCGCAGGGTGCTGACCAGCTCGAGGATCGCGTCGCCGGTGTCGGGGTAGCCGCGAGAGTTCTCCAGCCAGGTCCGCGCGATGACGTTGGACTCCTCCAGCGCGCGGGTGATCATCACCGGATCGGCCTCCAGGGGCACGATGAGCGCCTGGAAGAACGAATAACCGGTGGTCTGATGATCGGTGAGGTACATCAGGTTCTCGGGGTCGGAGATGATCACCGCGTCCAGCTGACGTGCGGCCATCCGCTCCCGCAGCTCCCGCACCCGGCGCTCGTACTCCTGGGGCGGGAACGTCATGTCCTCCCGGCGCCGCATCAGACGGCCCTCGCCGCGGCGTCCACGGCCTCCTCGAGCAGGGCGAGCCCTGCGTCCAGGTCGGTCTCGGGGATGGTCAGCGGCGGGATCAGCTTGATCACCCGGCCCCCGCTGCCGCAGGGCCCGATCAGCAGCCCCCGGTCGAAGCTCTCCTGCTGGACGCGCTTGGCGAAGGCGCCGTCCCCGGTGTCCAGGGCCTGCATCATGCCGCGTCCGCGCACCTCCCAGCCCCGGTCCGGGTGGGCGTCGCGGATCGCGACCAGCCGGTCGCGCATGGTCTCGCCCTTGGCGAGCACGTCGGCGAGGAACGCCTCGTCGGTGAAGTAGTCCAGCGCGACCGTGCCTGCCACGAAGGACAGCCCCTGCCCGCGGAAGGTGCCGGTGTGGGCGCCGGGCGACCAGTGGGCGTCGACCTCCGGCTTGTTCAGGGTCATCGCGATCGGGGTGCCGTAGCCGCCCAGCCCCTTGGCCAGGGCGATGATGTCCGGATCCAGGTCCATCCCGTCGAAGGAGAAGTACCCGCCGGTGCGGCCGACGGCGGCCTGGATGTCGTCGATGATGAACAGCGCACCGACCTCCTTGGCGAGGTCCTGGACCTCGTGCAGCCATTCGCGGCTGGCGACGTTGACCCCGCCCTCGGCCTGGACCGGCTCGACGAGGAAGGCCGCGGGCGGGGTGACCCCGCTGGAGGGGTCGCGCAGCGCGGCGGCGTAGTCGGCGATCCCGGTGCGGCCGCCCGGGGCGGTCTCGAACGGCAGGCGGACCACGTCCGTCAGCGGCACCCCGGCCCACTGGCGGAAGGCCTGGTTCGCGGTCGCGGCGAGGGAGCCGAGGGTCATGCCGTGGAAGCCGTGGCTGAAGGCGACGATCTCGCGCCGCCCGGTGGCCAGGCGGGCCAGCTTCAGCGCCGCTTCGACGGCGTTGGAGCCCGTCGGCCCCATGAACTGCATCTTGTGGTCCATCCCGCGCGGGGCGAGGATCACCTCGTGGAACCGGGCGATGAAGTCCCGCTTCGTGGTGGTGTAGGTGTCCAGGCTGTGCGCCACGCCGTCCGCCTGGAGGAACTCGATCATCGCCTCCTTCATCGCCGGGTTGTTGTGGCCGAAGTTCAGCACGCCGGCCCCGGCGAAGAAGTCGATGTAGCTGGTGCCGTCCTCGTCGACCTGGCGAGCGTTGGAGGCTGAGGCGAACACCGTGGGATACGCGCGGCAGTAGCCGCGGATCTCGGACTCGTGCTGCTCGAAGATCGTGGTGTCCATGGGGACCTCCCGTCGCGATGCGGGGCGCCATCGCTCGTCACGCCCGGCCGCCTAGCGAAGATCACCCCGTCTGACAAGTGTGTGCCGGTGAGCTGACTCTCACCCGGGGCTCCTCATCCCGTCAAGCACCCGGTCCCGGCGGCGCTCCGGGATCTCTCCCTCGCAGGTCATGGCACCGACCGCTCGGTAAGGCGGCGTGAATCACCCGGTGACCTCGGCGCCCTCCCCGTCGCTGGGCGCCGCGCCCGCCTCGGTGCCGTCCACGGAGATCAGCTCGGCCATGTGCCGCAGGAACCCGGTGACGACCTCGCGCTCGGCGGGCAGCAGCCTGCGGGCCGCATCCACCCGTCGCGCATGGGCGGCCCCGACGGTGCGCATCGCCTCGGCCCGGGTGGCCGGCTCGATCGTGATCACCAGGGCCCGGCGGTCCGAGGGGTGCCGCCCCCGCCGCACGTGACCGGCGGCCTCGAGCCGGTCCAGCAGCTTCGTCGTCGAGGCGGTGGAGATCCCCAGCGTCTGCGCGATGGCGCCCGGGGTGGCGAGGGTGCCGGTGTTCTCGCAGACGATGAGGAAGTGGAGGGCGCGCATGTCCGTCTGTCCCAGCTGCATGTGACGCAGGGAGGCGTCGGTGAGCTCCTGCTCCGCGCGGCGCAGGTGCGCCAGGGCGGCCATCAGCGCATCGATCTGCGCGATGTCCTGCGCACTCAGGCCGCGGCGGTCGATCAGCTCCTGATGGGGATCGCTGGAATCGATGCTGAACAGGGGCGGAGGGGCAGCAGGCTGATCGCGACCGTCCTTCCCGGGGGGCGACGAGCTCATGCGGCTCATCCTAACGACGAGCACCCGAGATCTCTCGACCGGCTAGCGATCCGTGCGAGACTGGTCCCGGCGCGCCGCCGGCGGCGGGCGCACCTGCCGATCCCGAAGGAGCACCATGACCTCTCCGGCGCACTCCCCCGCCGATCCGGGGCCGACGCATCGGCGCCCGGGCTCCTCGTTCCCGAGGGCGCTGCGGGTGCTGCTGCCGGCGCTGCTGATCGTGGGGTGGCTGGTCGCCGCCGGCATCGGCGGGCCCTACTTCGGCCGGGTCGACGAGGTCTCCTCGAACGACCGCGCCGCCTACCTGCCGGATTCCGCGGACGCCACGGAGGTCTCCCAGCGCGCCGAGGACTTCACCGGCTCCGAGTCGATCCCCGCGATCGTGGTGGTGACCGCGGAGCAGGAGATGGACGAGGAGACGATCGCCTCCCTCACCGAGGTCACCGAGGCGCTCGCCGAGCTCGACACCGTCTCCGGTGACGTCTCCCCCGCGATCCCCTCCGAGGACGGGCTGGCCGTGCAGGTCTTCGTGCCGCTGGACGCCGATGCGGATCTCTCCGCGGCGGTCGAGGAGATCAAGGCCGAGCTCGCGGCGGACCTGCCGGAGGGCCTCGCCTCCTACGTCACCGGCCCGGCCGGTTTCTCCGCCGATCTCGCCGAGGGCTTCGCGGGCATCGACGGGCTGCTGCTCGCGGTCGCCCTGGCGGCGGTTCTGGTGATCCTGCTGATCGTGTACCGCTCCGTGCTGCTGCCCCTGATCGTGCTGTGCACGAGCATGTTCGCACTGTGCGCGGCGCTGCTGACGATCTGGCACCTCGCCGCCGCGGACGTGCTGCTGCTGTCCGGCCAGACCCAGGGGATCCTGTTCATCCTGGTGATCGGCGCGGCGACCGACTACTCCCTGCTGTACGTCGCCCGATACCGCGACGAGCTGCGTCACACGGAGGAGCGGGGGCGGGCGACGCTCAGGGCGCTGCGCGGCACCCTCGAGCCCGTGCTGGCCTCCGGCGGCACCGTCATCGCCGGGCTGCTGTGCCTGCTGCTGTCGGACCTGAAGTCCAACAGCACGCTGGGGCCGGTGGCCGCGATCGGGATCGTCTTCGCGATGACCGCCGCCCTGACCTTCCTGCCCGCGGTGCTGTACGCCGCCGGGCGCGTCGCCTTCTGGCCGCGCCGACCGCACTACGCACCGGACGCGCCCGATGCCGGCGCGGATCCGAGCGCCCACGGCGTCTGGGGCCGGATCGCGCTCGCCGTGCGCCGGCGCCCCCGCCCGCTCTGGATCCTCACCGCAGCGGCCCTGGCCATCGGCTGCCTGGGCGTCACCCAGCTCGAGGCGGACGGGGTGCCGCAGTCCGATCTGGTGCTGACCGCCTCCTCCGCGCGGGACGGACAGGCCGCGCTCGGCGAGCACTTCCCCGCCGGTTCCGGCTCCCCGATGCAGATCATCATCGCGCAGTCCTCGCTGCAGGCGGTCACCGACCGGCTCCTGGCGCAGGACGGCGTCGAGTCCGTCGCGGTCACCTCCGAGGACTCCCCCGCCGGCACCGCACCCGTGACCGAGGACGGCATCCAGGCGCAGGGCCCGCCCGGCGCCCCCGCCCCGGAGCCGACCGTGGTCGACGGCGACGTGCTGGTGCAGGCCACGCTGACGGACGCGCCGGACTCCGCCGCCGCCGAGACGACGGTGCGGCAGGTGCGCGCGGACTTCGCCGCCCAGGACCTCGACGCCCTGGTGGGCGGGGTGACCGCCACCTCGATCGACACCAACGACGCCTCCGCCCATGACCGCGCCCTGATCATCCCCGTCGTGCTGGTGGTCATCGTGCTGATCCTCATGCTGCTGCTGCGCGCTGTGCTCGCCCCGCTGCTGCTGATCGCCACCACGGTGCTGTCCTTCGGCACCGCGATGGGCGTCTCCGCGCTCGCGTTCGACCACCTGTTCGCCTTCCCGGGCGCCGACCCGGCGGTCCCGCTGTTCGGTTTCGTGTTCCTCGTCGCGCTCGGCATCGACTACAACATCTTCCTCATGACCCGGGTGCGGGAGGAGGCGCTCGCGCACGGCACCGGTGAGGGGGTGGTGCGCGGTCTGTCGGTCACCGGCGGCGTGATCACCTCGGCCGGGCTGGTCCTCGCGGCGACCTTCGCGGCGCTCGGGGTGATCCCGATCCTGTTCCTCGCGCAGATCGCCTTCATCGTGGCCTTCGGCGTGCTGCTGGACACCTTCGTGGTGCGCACCCTGCTGGTGCCCGCCCTCGCCCTCGATCTCGGGAAGGTCATCTGGTGGCCCTCTGCGCTCTGGCGCCGGGGCCGCCCGTGAGAGGGGTCCGCCCTCGCCCGGCGTCGTGACGGACATCGCCCCGCGGACAGGACGGCTCCGGACCGCCCCGCTTCCTAGACTGCTGCCATGAGCAGTGCCATGCCCCTCCCCCAGACCCCGTCGGAGCCCTCCGCCCCGCGCAACGAGTTCGTGCTGACCGTGGTGTGCGCGGATGCTCCCGGCATCGTGCACGCGGTCACCGGAGCGCTCGTCGAGGTGGGCGGGAACATCACCGAGAGCCGCCAGTTCGAGAGCGGCCTCACGCACCGCTTCTACCTGCGGCTGCAGGTCAGCACCGGCGCCTCGGCGCAGGAGCTCGAGGACGCCCTGGCACCGGCGGTGCGGCGCTACGGCATGGAGCACCGGATCGACGAGGTGGGCCGCCCGGTGCGCACCCTGATCCTGGGCTCGACCGCGAAGCACTGCGTCAACGACCTGCTGTTCCAGGTGGACTCCGGGCACCTGCCGATCGAGGTGCCGCTGATCCTGTCGAACCATCCCACGCTCGAGAAGCTGGCGGGCTTCTACGACGTGCCCTTCGAGCACCGCACCACCAAGGGCGAGGGCGCGAAGGCGGCCTTCGAGGACCGGGTGCGGGAGGTGGTGTCCGAGCACGACATCGAGCTCGTGGTCCTGGCCCGCTACATGCAGATCCTCTCCCCCGAGCTGTGCGAGGAGCTCGCCGGGCGCTGCATCAACATCCACCACTCCTTCCTGCCCGGCTTCAAGGGCGCCAACCCCTACCGGCAGGCACATGCGCGCGGCGTGAAGCAGATCGGGGCCACCGCGCACTTCGTGACCACCGATCTCGACGAGGGGCCGATCATCGAACAGGAGGTGCTGCGGGTGGACCACACCCGCTCGCCCGAGGAGCTGATGGCGATCGGTCAGGACGCCGAGAACCGGACCCTGCGGCAGGCGGTGGCCTGGTACGCCCAGTCCCGGGTGCTGCTGGACGGCTCCCGCACGATCGTCTTCCGCTGAGCGGAGCACCTCAGAAGACCGGCCGGCCCCCGGTGACCCCGAGGACCGTGCCCGAGACATAGCTGGCCTCCGCCGGGCTGGCCAGGAACACGAAGGCACCGGCCACCTCGGAGGGCTGGCCCGCCCTGCCCAGCGGCGTGTTCGCACCGAACTCGACGTAGTCGTCCTCGACGCGCGTGGCGACGTTCAGGGGCGTCCAGATCGGCCCCGGCGCCACGGCGTTGACCCGGATGCCCCGCGGCCCGAGGTCCGAGGCGAGGTTGACGGTGAGGTTGTTGATCGCCGCCTTGGTCGCGGCGTAGTCCATCAGCGGCACCGACGGGTCGTAGCTCTGGATCGAGGAGCAGTTGATCACGCTGCCTCCCTCGCCGAGATGGCGAGCGGCCTCCTGGGTGATCCAGAACAGCGCCTCGAGGTTCGTGGTCAGGGTGCGGTGCAGCCGCTCGGACCGGATCCCCTCGAGGCCCTTCGGCTCCGCCCTGCCCCATTGGAAGGCGGCGTTGTTGACCAGCACGTCCAGCCGCCCGTGCTCCTGGACCGTGCGGGTCACCAGGGACCGGGCATGCTGCTCGTCGCGGATGTCCCCGGGAAGCAGCAGAGCGCGCCGTCCCGCCTCCTCGACCCAGCGTGCGGTCTCCTCCGCGTCCTCCTGCTCCTCCGGCAGGTAGGAGACGGCGACGTCGGCGCCCTCCCTGGCGTAGGCGATCGCGACGGCCCGGCCGATGCCGGAGTCGGCGCCGGTGATGAGCGTCGAGAGCCCCTCCAGGCGCCCGTGGCCGCGGTAGGTGCGTTCGCCGTGATCGGGCACCGGGCGCATCGGCGCCGTCAGGCCCGGGGGCTGCTGGTCCTGGGGCGGGAAGTGCGGCTCCCCGTCGGAGGTCGAGAGGTCGTGGGCGCGTCGTGCGACCTCCGGTCCCAGTGCCGCAGGACGGCTGCTGTCGTGGCTCATCATGCTCCCTTCACGGCCGGCCCGAGGGCTCAGCCCTTGACCCCGCCCGCGGCGGCGAAGCCCTGGCCCAGGCTCCGGCCCAGGAACAGGTACAGCACCACCACCGGCAGCGAGTAGAAGATCGAGAACGCGGCGAGCTGGCCGTAGGCGACCTGGCCGTACTGGGAGGAGAAGGTGTACAGCGTCACCGCAGCGGGTAGGTTCTCGGGGCTCAGCAGCAGCATGAAGGGCACGAAGAAGTTGCCCCACATCATCACGAAGGTGAAGATCGTGGCCACCGCCAGGCCCGGGCGCATCAGCGGCAGCACCACCGACCACAGGGCCCGGTACACGCCGGCCCCCTCGGTCCAGGCGGACTCCTCGATCTCCACGGGCACGCCGTCCATGAAGCCCTTGGTCAGGAAGATCGCGTACGGCAGCGAGCTCGCGCCGAGGAACAGGATCGCCCCGCCCATCGAGTCGATGAGGTTCACCTGCACGAACAGCGAGTACACCGGGATCATGATCGCCGTGATCGGAAGCCCCGTGGAGAAGATGATCCCCAGCAGCAGGGGGCGCTTGGCCCGGAACCGGTACCGCGACATCGGGTAGGCGCACAGCACGGCCGTCGTCATCGTGACCACGGTCGCGCCGCCGCACAGGATCAGCGAGTTCAGCAGCGGTCGGAAGGTCGTCTCCGCGTTCCAGATGTCGGAGAAGTTGCCCAGGGACCAGGAGCTCGGCCAGGCGATCGACAGCGATGCCTCGGTGTTGAAGGACGCCAGCACCACCCACAGCAGCGGGACCAGGAAGGCGCCGCCGATCACCAGCATCACCACGGTGCTGGCGATCGTGCTGCTGCGCTCGCGCGGCCCCTTCCCGGAGCGGTGCCGCCGCGGCGGCGCGCCGGAGCCGCCGTGGCCCTCCCGCGTCGCAGTATCCGTCGTCGAGTCGGTCGCGGTCATCGCTTGTCCTCCTCCGGGAGCAGACGCAGGTACACCAGCGAGGCCGCGGCCCCGATCAGGAGCAGCAGCAGCGCCACGGCCGTGCCGTAGCCGAGCTGGCCGTAGGAGAACGCCTGCTCGTACATGTACAGCGGCAGGGTCTGGCTCTGCCGGGAGGGCCCGCCTCCGGTCATGATGAAGATCAGGCCGAACACGGAGAGCGTCTGCAGCGTGGTCAGCATCAGGTTCGTGGCGATCGCGGGCCGCAGCAGCGGCAGCGTCACCGAGGCGAAGCGCCGCACCGGGCCGGCACCGTCCAGGGAGGCGGATTCGTAGATGTCCCCGGGAACGGAGCTCAGGGCGGCCGAGTACACCAGCATCGAGAAGGCGGTGCCGCGCCAGATGTTCGCGAAGGACACCGCGATGATCGGTGCGCTGAACAGCAGCTCCTGCGGGGGCAGCCCGATCGCGGTGATGATCGCGTTCAGCGAGCCCTCGGGGGCGAAGAAGGTGTACAGCAGGTACCCGGCGACCACCTCCGGCAGGATCCAGGCGGCGATCACGATCGCGGTCACCGCGAAGGAGATGATCCGGTTCGCCCGCTCCAGCAGCAGCGCCAGCAGCATCCCCAGGATGTTCTGACCGATCACGGCGGAGACCACCGTGAAGATCAGCGTGAGCACCACCGAATTCCAGAAGTCGCCGTCGGTGAACGCGTCGGTGAAGTTCTCGAATCCGACGAACTCCGCGTCCTCCGCGCCCTTCCCGCGGATCGCCTTGTCGGTGAACGCCAGGTACACCGAGTAGATGATCGGGCCCAGCATGAATCCGATCAGCAGCAGGAAGGCCGGTGCCATGGGCACGGCGCGGGCCGCGGTGAGGCGGTCGCCCAGCCGTCCGCGCCGCCGCTGCGGTGCGTCCGCGGGACGCGGTTCCTGCTCGGTCGTGGGGGCGAGGGTGCTCATGCGCTGGCCTCCTGCACGTTCTCGGGACCGACGATGTCGGTGACCGTCGCGTCGTAGGCGGCGGCGGCCGCTTCCGGGGAGACACCGGTCATCACGGCCTCCATCGCCTCCTGGATCGCGGAGGACACCTCCGGGTAGGCGGGCAGGGCGGGGCGGTAGTAGGCGGTCTCGAGGATGCCGGTGAAGTACTCCACCGCCGGTGAGTAGCCCTGGTAGCGCTCGTCGGCGGCGACGTCCTTGCGCACCGTGATGTGGTTGTCTGCGATCGCGTAGTCGATCAGGGTGTCGGTGGAGACGAGCTTCTCGAGGAAGGAGAAGGCGACCTCCCGATCGGTGACGTGGCGCGGGATCGACAGCCCCCAGCCGCCGGCCAGGGTCACGGTCCCGGTGCCGCCGCCGTCCTGGGTGGGCATGTCCGCCAGACCCACCACGTCGGGCCATTCCGGCCAGGGACGGGGCCCGGTCTCGGTCCAGTTCTGGGAGATCCAGGAGCCGTCCACCAGCATGCCCAGCTTCTTCTCCGGCAGCAGCGTCGTGTAGATCGACTCGGAGATGTTCGGGTCCAGCAGCTGGGCCGGAGGCAGCGTCAGGTCCTCCTCGAAGACCGTCTGCAGGAACGCCAGGGAGTCGATGAACCCCTGCGAGCCGGTGATCCACTTCTTCGTGTCACGGTCGTACAGCCAGCTCTCCGGCGCCGTGCCGTACAGCAGCATCTCGAAGCCCTGCATCGACGCCTTCTCGCCCTGCGGTGTCCCGGCGAACATGAAGAACGGGGTCGCCTCGCTGTCGGAGTCGCGGATCGCGCGCGCGGCCTCGAGGATGTCCTCCCAGGTGGAGGGCTGCCAGTCCTCGGGGAGCCCGGCCTCGGCGAGCACCTCCCGGTGGAACCAGATGGCGCGCGTGTCCGTGGTGATCGGGATCCCGTAGATCTCCCCGTCCTCCCCGGTGACGGCGACCTTCGAGGCGTCGGCGATGTCGTCCCAGTGCGCGAAGCCCTCGGCCAGGTCGGTGATCGGCTGCAGGTATCCCGCGCCGACGTCGGACAGCAGGATGAAGGAGTCCTCGTACACCAGGTCGGGGCTGGTGCGCGGCGAGCTCATCAGCAGCTCGTTCTTCGTGAAGTAGTCGCCCTCGGAGGCGACGATCGGCACCAGGTCGACGGTCAGCTCCGGGTTCTCGGCGGAGAACTCCTCGGCGGCGGTGGTGATCCACTGCTCCTTGATGGTGCCGGAGCCGAACTGCTGGAAGGCGACGCGGATGGTGCCGGGATCGGTGTTCCGGCCGCCGCAGCCGGCCAGCGCGGTCAGCGGGAGCACGGTCGCGACCCCCGCGCTCAGCCGCAGGAAGGTGCGTCGGTCGGGGGCCGACCGGGTAACGGGTTCTCGGGCCACGAAGACCTCCTCGTCGACGTCGGGCGCGGACGTCGACAATAGCCCCTGTGGCGCAGATCTCCCCACTGTTCGCTCGGCGCGTCGCGGAGGGATCCGTCGTTCAGGACCGCGGCCGGGCGCGCCCGACCCCCTGGATCCGCTCCGCGTCGGCGTATCGGGTGCCGGGCGGCACACCGGCGAGCTCGAACCAGCGCTGTGCGTGGGGCAGCAGCCTCACGTCGTGCCAGGGGATCTCCAGATCGGGCGCCTGCCAGAGGGTGAGCGCGATCTCGGAGCGGCGGCCGAGGGCGACCAGCACCAGGCGGCGCAGGCGCGAGAGCGGGTGGGGGCCGGGCCGGGCGGCGTCCGGGATCGCGACCGCTCCCCCGAGGTCCAGCGGCCAGACGGTCTCGCCCCAGCACAGCGCGGCGCGCTCGGGGGTGCCCGTGATCACGGCCGGTGGGCGCAGATCGGCGGCGGTCACCGGGACGGGCGCGATCGGGGCGCCGCGCGTGAGCACCTCGTGCTCGACCCACGCGCCCGGGAGCACGGTCGTGCTGGCGACGGAGACGTCCACCAGGAGCGCGTCGGCGAAGGGGGCGAGGGCGGGGCTGAGCCCGCCGCCGTGGGTCATGTCGCGCTGCGGGACGGCGATCACCCGCACCACGGCCTCGTCGCCGGGGCGGTCGGTCAGTGCGATCCGCACCCGGGTGCCGGGCAGCGGGGCCCGGCCCCTCATCGGCGGAACCGGGTCTCGGCGGCGTCCTCGCGCGCCAGCGCGAGCTGCTCCATGAAGCGCTCGTTCATCGGCGGCGGGGCGTCGAGCGGGAACCAGCGGGCCGCGCTGTTCTCCCCGTCGGCCGGGAACGGGACGGCCTCGCCGTCCGCTTCGCACAGGAAGCACAGGTCGAGGTACTGGGCCCGGTCCCCGTTCGGATAGGTGATCGGAGGCAGCGCGCGCACGTCGACGAGGCGCAGCGCCCGGCAGCCGATCCCCGCCTCCTCGGCGACCTCGCGCACCGCGGCCCGGGCGGGCTCCTCCCCCGGGTCGATGATCCCGGTCACCGGCGTCCAGGCGCCGTCGTCCGCCCGCTGCACCGCGAGCAGCCGGGTGCGCCCGGCATCCAGCACGATCGCGGTGACGCCGGGCATCCACAGCAGCTCGTGCCCGATGCGCTCACGCAGGGAGAGCACGAAGTCCGGGGTCGCGATGGTGACGCCTCCCGCTCCCTGCTCAGGCGCCCATCAGGAACGGCAGGGTCGCCATCCCCATGATGAGCACGAAGAAGCCGACGTACGCGATGGCGGCGAGGACGATGAGCCCCAGCATCACCCAGAAGACGATCCAGCCGACCTTGTTCATCCGCTGGGCGGAGTAGGGGTCGGAGTCCATCTGGACGAGCGCGATGATGCCGAAGATGGCCGGCAGGCCGACGCCGCACAGGAAGCCGAGGACGATCAGGATGATCGCATGCGTCTGGAGCGAGCTGCGGTCCGGCAGAGGGCTGGCGGGCTGGGTGGTCATCGCTGTCGTGTCCTGGTGATAGGTGGCGGGTGGTGGTCAGTCGGTCAGCGGCCGGCCGTAGGCGTCACGTTCGAACGCCTCCGCCCGCGCGAGCACCATGATGCCCTCGACCAGACCCCAGATGCCGCCGATCCCGCACGTGAGGACGGTGACGACGATCTGGATGATGCCGATGGTGGTGTAGCCCATCAGGAAGCGGTGCACCCCGTAGCCGCCGAGGAAGATGCCCAGCAGCCCCACCACGAGACGGCTCTGCGCCTGCCCCTGCGGCGCCTGCCCGGCAGCGGGCTGCCCATAGGGGTCCGACGCCGACGCGCCCGACCCCGGGGCCGCGGACCAGCTCGGCTGCCCGTAGGGATCCGAGGCGGAGCCCGCAGAGGACTGCGCGTAGGGGTCCTGCCCGACCGGCCCCTGCCCGTAGGGGTCCGAGGCGGAGCCCGCCGAGGGCTGCGCGTAGGGATCCTGCGGGGCGGGCTGCTGCGCCCACGGATCCTGCGGGGCCTGTCCCGAGGTGCCGTGGCCGCTGCCGTCGTTCCCGTAGGGGTTCCAGGAGCCGTGATCGCCGGTGGTGCTCATGGCCCTTACGATACGTGGTCGCGACGCGGCGGCGCACCTCGGCGCCCCGGCGGGACGGGGCGCGCGGGGCTCAGCGCTTGCGCTTCTCCCGGATCCGCACCCCGATGACGATGGGCGAGCCGGTGAAGGCGAAGTCCTCGCGCAGGCGGCGTTCGATGAACCGACGGTAGCCGTGCTCGAGGAACCCGCTGGCGAAGACGACGAACCGCGGCGGCCGGGTGCGGGCCTGGGTCGCGAACAGGATGCGAGGCTGCTTGCCGCCGCGCAGAGGATGGGGATGCGCGGCGACCAGCTGGCCGAGGAAGGCGTTCAGGCGGCCGGTCGGGATCCGGCGGTCCCACGACTCCAGCGCCGTCTCGATCGCGGGGACCAGCTTCTCGGCGTGCCGGCCGGTCTGCGCGGAGATGTTGACCCGCGGCGCCCAGGCCACGTGCGCGAGGTCACGCTCGATCTCGTGCTCGAGCGCCCTGTGGCGCTCCTCGTCCAGCAGGTCCCACTTGTTGAAGGCCAGCACCAGGGCACGGCCGGACTCCAGCACCATGTCGATGATCTTGAGGTCCTGGGTCGAGATCGGCTCGGAGGCCTCGAGCAGCACCACGGCGACCTCCGCCCGGTCCAGCGCCGCCCGGGTGCGCAGGGAGGCGTAGTAGTCGGCGCCCTGGGACTGGAGCACACGGCGGCGGATGCCGGCGGTGTCCACGAAGGTCCAGTCCTTGCCGCCGAGGGTGATCTTCTCGTCGACCGGGTCGCGGGTGGTGCCCGCGAGATCGTCGACCACGACGCGCTGCTCCTTGGCCAGCCGGTTCAGCAGCGAGGACTTGCCGACGTTGGGGCGACCGACCAGCGCGACCCGGCGCGGTCCGCGGTCGGCGGGCGCGCCCCGCCCCTCCTCGGGCATCGCGGCGACCACGGCGTCCAGCAGGTCGCCGGAGCCGCGGCCGTGCAGGGCGGAGACCGCGTGCGGCTCCCCCAGGCCGAGGTTCCACAGCGCGGCGGCCTCGAGCTCGCCGCGCTGGTCGTCGACCTTGTTGGCGACCAGGACGATCGGCACCTTCGCCTTGCGCAGCACCCGGAGCAGCTGCTCGTCGGTGGTGGTCACGCCGACGTTCGCATCGACGATGAACAGGACCACGTCGGCCAGCGAGACCGCGACCTCCGCCTGCTCGGCCACGCGATGGGCCATCCCCTGGACACGGTCCTCCCAGCCGCCGGTGTCGACCAGCCAGAAGTCCTTCCCGGTCCACTCCGCCTCGTAGAACACCCGGTCGCGGGTCACTCCGGGACGGTCCTCGACGACCGCCTCGCGACGACCGATGATGCGGTTGACCAGGGTGGACTTGCCGACGTTCGGGCGGCCGACGACGGCGACGACCGGGAGGTTGCGCTGGGGGGCGAGCCGGGGGGCCTCGTCCTCCTGCCCGGTGAGCAGGGCGAGGTCCTCCGCATCGAGGTCATAGGCGGACAGCCCCGCACGCAGCGCGGCCTCGATCTCCTCGTCGGTGGGCCCCTCCGCCTCCCCGGTGCGCGGGGCGGCCCCGGACTCGACGGCGGACTCCTCCCCGCGTGCCTCGTCCTGGGCGCTCTCGGCGGCGGCGACCAGCATCAGGACCTGCTCGACCACCTCCTCGATGCCGAGGCCGGTGGTGTCCACGGTCTCGACACCCTCGGCGGCGGTGTGGAACTCGGAGACGGTCGCGTCGTCGCGGTCGCGGCGCAGCACCTGGTCGGCCATCCGCGCGCGGGTGTCCTCGTTGTCCTCGAGGTCGAGCTCGGCGGCGCGCCGCCGCATGCGCTCCTCGTCGGAGGCGGTCAGCAGCACCCGCACATGCGCGTCCGGGGCGACGACGGTGGTGATGTCGCGGCCCTCGGCGACGCAGAATCCGCGCTCTGCGGCGGCGGCGAAGAACAGCTCCCGCTGCCGCCGCTGGAGGATCGCGCGCACCAGCGTGTTGGTGGCGACGGCGCTGACCTGCTGGGAGATCCGCTGGGTGCGGATCTCGGCGGTGATGTCGGTGCCGGCGACGACGACGGTCGCGCCGGCGGGATCGGTGCCCTGATCGAGGTCGATCTCCTCGGCCGCACGCGCGACCGCCTCACGATCGGCGAGGTCGATGCCCTGATCCAGGCACCACCAGGTCACGGAGCGGTACATCGCCCCGGTGTCCAGGATCCCGCCGTCGAGGGCCTCCGCCACCATCCGCGAGACGGTGGACTTGCCGGAGCCGGCCGGGCCGTCGATCGCGATGGTGATGCCCTCGGCCGGGCGGGGGGACGCGAGGTCGGAGGGAGCGTGCGGCGCGCTGGTGTGCATCCTGCAAGGATACGGGGAGCTCAGGCCTCCGCGACCCTCCACCCGCGTTCGGCGAGCTCCCGCGTGAGCAGGTCCTCACGGGCGGCGTCGATCGCGATGTGCGCGAGGCCCACCTCGCGGCCGAGCTCGTGCTCGAGCCGCAGGTCCTCGAGGTTGACGCCGATCTGCCCGATCTCCGTGAGCAGCCGGGCGAGCTCCCCGGGGCGGTCCGGGACCAGCACCACGACGACCGCGAAGGCGTCGGTCGCACCGCCGTGCTTGCCGGGGATCCGGCGCACCCCGCGGTTGCCCGCGGCGATGAGGTCGGCCAGGGCGCGCCGGGAGCCGGTGCCGGGATCGGGGTCGCCCTGCAGGGTCTCGAGCGCGGCCATCACCTCGTCGAGCCGGTCCCGGACGCCGCCGAGCACGTGGCCGACGGCGCCCGCGTTGGCCCCGAGGATCTCGACCCACAGCCGCGGATCGGAGTCGGCGATGCGGGTGGTGTCGCGCAGCCCCTGCCCGGCGAGGCCGAGGGCGGGCTCGTCGGGAGCCAGCAGCGTCGCCGCGACGAGGCTAGACATCACCTGCGGCACATGGGAGACATGGGCGACGGAGAGGTCGTGCGCGGCGGCGTCCATCGTGGTCGGGACGGAGCCGATCTCGGTGGCCAGGCCCCGCAGCGCGCTCACGGCGCGTGGATCGGTGCCCTCGTGGGGCACGACGACGAACGGCCGGCCCAGGAACAGGTCGGCACGGGCTGCGATCACGCCGGAGACCTCGCGCCCGGCCATGGGGTGCGCGCCGATGTACCGCGGCAGGTCCGCGGGGCGGGCGAGGGCGCGCAGACCGTCCAGCACGGTGGCCTTGACGCTCGCGACGTCGGCGACGAGCGCGTCGGGCCAGCGGCGCAGCGCTCGGTCCACGAGCATCGCGGAGACATCGGGCGGCGCCGCCACGAGCACGAGCGCCGGGTCCGCCGCCTCGGGGCCCGGCAGCTCCCCCACGCCGAGCTCGACGGCCAGCGCCGCGGTGCCCGGGGAGGAGTCCTCCACCTGGACCTCGACGCCGGCGCGGCACAGCGCCAGGCCGAGCGACCCGCCGATCAGACCGGTGCCGATGATCCGCACGGGGGACGGGACCAGCGCCATCACATCCCCACCTCCGCCATCAGGGTGCCGAGCTCGCGCCCGGTGAGCTCACGGGTCCGCCCGGGCGCGAGATCGCCGAGCAGCACCGGCCCGATGCGCGTGCGGACCAGGGCGGTGAGCTCGAAGCCCTGGGAGGCGAACATGCGGCGCACGATGCGGTTGCGCCCCTCGTGGAGGGTCACCTCGACCAACGCCTCCCGGCCGTCCTGGGCGAGCACCCGCGCCCGGTCCGCGCGGGCCGGCCCGTCGTCGAGCTCGACCCCCTCGCGCAGCGCCCGGACCAGGCCGCGCGGCGGCCCGCCGGGTGCGTCGAAGCGGCACACGTAGGTCTTCTCGACCTCGAAGCTGGGATGGGTGAGGCGGTGGGCGAGCTCGCCGTCGTTGGTCAGCAGCAGCAGGCCCTCGGTCTCGTAGTCCAGGCGGCCCACGTGGTAGAGCCGCTGGGAGTGCTCGGCGGTGAACTCGCGCAGATCGCGGCGGCCTTCGGGGTCGCTCATCGCGGAGACGACGCCGCGGGGCTTGTTCAGCACGAGCGTCAGCGTGGACTCGTCGAGCTGCAGCCGGCGGCCGTCGACGTGGATCACCTGGGCGGTGGGGTCCACGCGCACGCCCTGCTCCTGGACCACCACGCCGTCGACCCGCACCCGGCCGCCGGAGATCAGCGCCTCGCAGGCGCGGCGCGA
>CAZHSL010000006.1:0-25522 GCA_964535185.1 uncultured Corynebacterium sp. | reverse complement strand
GGCCTCCTCGGGACGGATCGGGTTGTTCAGCCACACGTCCGAGCCGGCGATCAGCACGGAGGCCATACGGATGTCGTAGTCGGGCAGGAACGCGATACGGTGCCGCACGCCGTGATCGTCGGCGAACTGCACCAGCTGCTGGAGGAACTCCTTGCCGGGGCGGTCCGCGGGGTGGGACTTGCCGGCGATCACGATCTGGACCGGGCGCTCCTCGTCCAGCAGGATCCGGCGGAAGCGCTCGGGGTCCGAGAGCATCAGCGTCAGCCGCTTGTAGGTCGAGACGCGACGGGCGAAGCCGATGGTCAGTGCGTTCGGGTCGAGGATGTGGTCGGTCCAGGCGAGCTCGGCCTCGTCGGCGCCGCGGCGCAGCCAGGACTGCTTGACGTGGTCGCGGGCCATGTCCACCAGGTCCGAGCGCAGGGCGTCACGGGTCTGGGTGAGCTCGTGGTCGGTCAGGGTCGACAGTGCGCTCCAGTCGCTGAGGGAGGAGATGTCCACGTCCCCGAGCGCCTTCTTGTACAGGTCGTCCATGTGCGAGGAGGTCCAGGTGCGGCGGTGCACGCCGTTGGTGACCGAGCCGATCGGCACCTCGGGCACGTCGAAGCCCGGGTAGAGGTCCTGGAACATGCCGCGCGAGACGGCGCCGTGGAGCTTCGCCACGCCGTTGGAGCGCTGGGCGATGCGGAAGCCGAGCTGGGCCATGTTGAAGACGTCCCCGCCCTCCTCGATGCCGAGCGCGAGCGCCGCCTCCACCGGCAGCGCGGGGATCAGGCGGGACAGTCCCGAGGCGTCGGCGTCGAGGTGGCCGCGCAGCTGCGCGGCGTCGAAGCGGTCGATCCCGGCGGGCACCGGGGTGTGGGTGGTGAACACGGTGCCGGCACGGACCTCGGCCACCGCCTCGGAGAAGCCGGCGCCGGCCTGCATGCGGCGGCCGACGCGCTCCAGGCCGGAGAATCCGGCGTGGCCCTCGTTGAGGTGGAACACCGTCGGTGCGGGCGCGCCCACCAGGGCGCTGTACGCCTCCACGGCGCGGACCCCGCCGATGCCCAGCACGATCTCCTGCAGGATCCGGTGCTCGTGGTCGCCGCCGTAGAGGCGGTCGGTGATCTGCCGCGCCTGAGCGTCGTTGGAGTCGACGTCGGTATCCAGCAGCAGCAGAGGCACCCGGCCCACCTGCGCACGCCACACGGCGATCGCGACCTCCCGCGCCCCGGGGAGGGTGAGGCGGACGGTCAGCTGCTCGCCGTCGGCGCCCTGCACCGGTGCGATCGGCAGCTGCGAGGGCTCGTTGAGGCGGTAGTCCTCCTGCTGCCAGCCGCTGCGGTCCAGCGACTGGGAGAAGTACCCCCACTGGTAGAGCAGCCCCACGCCGGTCAGCGGCACACCGAGGTCCGAGGCGGATTTCAGGTGGTCGCCGGCGAGGATGCCGAGGCCGCCCGAGTAGATCGGCAGCGTCGGGGTGATCCCGAACTCCATGGAGAAGTAGGCCACGGAGGTGTCGTCGCTCTGCGGCCCCGGTGCGGTCCGCTGGAACCAGCGGGCGGAGTCGAGGTACACGCGCAGGTCCTCCACCTCGCAGCGCATGCGGGAGAGGAAGGCCTCGTCACGGGAGGCCTCGGCGAGCCGGCCCGCGGGGACCCGGGGGAGCATCGCGACGGGGTTCTCGCCGGACTCGACGAAGACCTGCGGGTCCAGGGATCGGAACAGGTCGGCGGTCTGCCGGCGCCAGGTCCAGCGCAGGTTCAGCGCCAGCTCGCGCAGCGGCGCGAGGGCGTCCGGGAGGTCGGAGGAGACCGTGATCGTGGAGAGCGGCTTCATGGGGTCAAGGTACCCGACCGGCAGGGCGATCCCGCGGTGGTGCCGCACGGCGCGGACCCCGGGCCTCGGGCCACGATGGTGCAGGTCATAGGCATGGATGAGGAACCGGAGCCTCTCACGCGGGGTCTTTCCGCCGGGTCGCCGCGCCGGCGCGCTCGGCCTGCGACAATGGTGCGGCACCGCGGGGGCGGTGCCCACAGCTGAGCAGACGCACGGAGGCGCCCGATGGGCAGCGACGCACGCACCGGGGAGATGCCGGCCATCCCCGAGGACACCGTCGATCTCGGGGAACGGCTGGATCCGGTCCGCACCCTGCTGCGCCGTGCCGCCGCCGGGGACCGGCGCGCCGCCGCCGCGCTCGTCGACGTGCTCGGTCCCCGCATCCACGGGCTCGCCGTGCACGTCACCGGCTCCTCCGCGCGGGCGGAGAAGCTCGCCGTGACCGTGCTGCGCTCCTGCCTGCGCGATGCCGGGGAGCTCGCCACGAGCGGGCTGCCGGGCGAGGCCGCGATGCTGGACCGGGCCCGCCGCGCGGCCGTGGCCACGAATCCCACCGGCGACGTCCGCTCGCTGGCCGGGCCCGCTCCCGTGGCCGATCGCACCAGCGACCGGCGCGAGGTGAACGTGCTGCGGGTGCTGCTGGAGCTCCCGCCCGCGCAGCGCGCCCTGGTCGAGTCGGCCGCCCAGGGGCGCTTCCCCCTCGAGGGCGAGGCCCGGCGGCGGGCCGCCGTGACCCTGTCCGAGGTGCTCGACGCCCTGGTGCCCTTCGGCGGTCCCCCGGATCCCGAGACGCGGGGCCTGAGCGCGCTGGACGCCCTGGCCCTGGCCGATGCGGGCGAGCGGCTGCGGCTGCGCGAGCTGACCGGCGTCCCGGAGACGGCCGGCATCCACCGCCGTGCCATCGAGGCGGCCGCCCGTCTCGCCCTCCTCACCGCGGTGCCCCCGTCGAGGGATCTGCGCGCGGCGGTGCTCGAGGGCTTCGGTGCCGCCGCCGCGGCCCCGGCGCCGACCCCGTCGGCCTCGCCGGGCCTCGCGCCGACGGAGGCCGAGCCGGCCTACGGCGGCAGCTATGCGACGCCGGTGCTCGGCACCGACACGCAGCGCCGCGTCGTCGGTCCCCCGCCGCTGGCGGGCGGGCTGCACGGGAGCGGGACGGCGCCCTCCGCCGGCTCGGCGCCCACGCCGGACTCCGCATCCGCGCCCCCGCAGGGGTCGCACGGCTCCGCCCCCGCCCCGGCCTTCGTCTTCCGCTCCACCGACGAGAAGGAGCGCTCCCGCCGCCGTCGCAGGCGGGAGAAGCGGCGAGCCCGCGCCGGGGCGCGGCGCGTCCCGTGGCTCTCGCGCTCCCTCGCCGCCGCGGCGCTGGTCGCGGCGCTGGTGCTGGGTGCGCTGCTGCTGGACAGCCACCGGCAGCTGCAGGACTCCGAGGCGTTCACCGCGGTCTGGGCCGAGCGCGCCGTGAGCCCGGGCGCCGAGCTCGTGCCGGGGATCAGCGACAACGGGACCTGGCAGGCCGTCCTCGCCGAGGACGGCGTCGCGCTGCGCGCCGAGGGCGTCGTGGGCTGGGACGGCGAGGTGCTCGAGCTGTGGGGCGAGAGCGACGGCACCCAGCGCAGCTACGGCGTGCTCGAGCTCGGCGCGGACGGGACCGTCGAGTTCACCTCGACGATGACCGACCAGCGGCTGTTCGTGACGCGGGAGATGCCGCCCGGCAGCGAGTCCGGCTCCCCCTCCTCCCGGGTCGTCGCGAACCTCGACCCGGAGGCGGTCGCCCCCGAGGGGTCCTGAGCCCCGCACCGACGGCGACGGGCCCCCGCGCACCGGAGTGAGCGGAGGCCCGTCGTCCCCGCGGCCGGGAGAGGCCGCGAGAGCGGTCAGTCGCGGGTCAGGCGGCGGTAGGTCACGCGGTGCGGGCGCGCGGCCTCCTCGCCCAGGCGCTGGACCTTGTTGGCCTGGTAGGACTCGAAGTTGCCCTCGAACCAGTACCAGTTCGCCGGGTTCTCCTCGGTGCCCTCGTAGGCCAGGATGTGCGTGGCGACGCGGTCCAGGAACCAGCGGTCGTGGGAGACCACCACGGCGCAGCCCGGGAACTCCAGCAGCGCGTTCTCGAGCGAGCCGAGGGTCTGCACGTCCAGGTCGTTGGTGGGCTCATCGAGCAGCAGCACATTGCCGCCCTGCTTGAGGGTCAGCGCCAGGTTCAGGCGGTTGCGCTCGCCGCCGGAGAGCACGCCGGCCTTCTTCTGCTGGTCCGGGCCCTTGAAGCCGAACTGGGAGACGTAGGCGCGCGAGGGGATCTCGACCTTGCCGACCTGGATGAAGTCGAGCCCGTCGGAGACGACCTCCCACAGGTTCTTCTCCGGGTCGATGTTCTCGCGGTTCTGGTCGACGTAGCTGATCTTCACGCTCTGGCCGATCTTCAGGTCGCCGCCGTCGAGCGGCTCGAGGCCGACGATCGTCTTGAACAGCGTGGTCTTGCCGACGCCGTTGGGGCCGATCACGCCCACGATGCCGTTCGGGGGCAGGGAGAAGGACAGCCCGTCGATGAGGAGCCGCTCGCCGAAGCCCTTCTTCAGGTCCTTGGCCTCGATCACCTGGTTGCCCAGGCGCGGGCCCGGCGGGATGGTGATCTCCTCGAAGTCGAGCTTGCGGGTCTTCTCGGCCTCGGCGGCCATCTCCTCGTAGCGCGCCAGACGCGACTTGGACTTCGCCTGGCGGCCCTTCGCGTTCGAGCGCACCCACTCCAGCTCCTCCTTGAGGCGCTTGGCGAGCTTCTGGTCCTTCTTGCCCTGGACCTGCAGGCGCTGCTCCTTCTTCTCCAGGTAGGTGGAGTAGTTGCCCTCGTAGGGGTAGAGGTGGCCGCGGTCGACCTCGGCGATCCACTGGGCCACGTGGTCCAGGAAGTACCGGTCGTGGGTGACGGCGATGACGGCGCCCTCGTACTGCTGGAGGTGCTGCTCGAGCCAGAGCACGCTCTCGGCGTCGAGGTGGTTGGTGGGCTCGTCCAGCAGCAGCAGGTCCGGCTTCTCGAGCAGGAGCTTGCACAGCGCCACGCGGCGTCGCTCACCGCCGGAGAGGTGGGTGACGGGCTCGTCGCCGGGCGGGCAGCGCAGGGCGTCCATCGCCTGCTCGAGCTGGGAGTCGAGGTCCCAGCCGTTGGCGGCGTCGATGTCGGTCTGGAGCGTGCCCATCTCCGCCATCAGCGCGTCGAAGTCGGCGTCCGGTTCGCCCATCTCCTCGCCGATGGCGTTGAAGCGCTGGACCTTCTTGAACAGCTCGCCCATGCCCTCCTGGACGTTCTCCAGGACGGTCTTGGACTCGTCCAGCGGCGGCTCCTGGAGCAGGATGCCCACGGAGTAGCCGGGGCTGAGGCGGGCCTCGCCGTTGGAGGGCTGGTCGAGCCCCGCCATGATCTTGAGGATGGTGGACTTGCCGGCGCCGTTGGGGCCGACCATGCCGATCTTCGCCCCCGGGTAGAAGCTCATGGACACGTCATCGAGGATGACCTTGTCGCCCACGGCCTTGCGGGCCTTGTACATGGTGTAGATGAATTCAGCCAACTCGTGTTCCTGTTCGGAGGTCTCGGGATCTCACCGGCGCGCCGAGGAGCGGCGCCGCACGGGACGGGTCTCGGTGCCCGACTCTACCCGCAACGGTGCGCGTCCCGGCGGTGCGGGGAGCGGAACATGACGGGTGCGACCTTCGCGGGCGCGCGGCGGAGGGCGGTGGTGGTCGAGGGGAGTCAGTCGAGCGCCACGCCGCGCTCGGCGAGGAGGCGTCGGGCCGTCGCGGCGCCGTGCTCGGTCCCCTCGGGGTGCGCGTCGCCGTTGCGGGGCCACAGGTGGGCGTCGATCCCGAGCGCCCTGGCGGCGTCCACGTTCTCCCGGCGGTCGTCGAAGAAGATGATCGCGGAGGGGATCGACACCCCTCCGGTCTCGTGCGCGAGCACGTCCAGGAGCACCTGGTAGATCTCGCGGTCGGGCTTGACCGCCCGCTCCTCGCCGGAGACCACGGCGACGGTGAAGGCCTCGAACCAGTCGGCGCGGCGCACGGCCTCGCCGAAGGCCTCCGAGGCGTTGGACAGCAGCGCCAGCCGCACCCGGTTGCGGGCGAGGTCGTGGATCAGCGCGCGGGACTGCGGATCCAGGCGCAGGAAGTAGCGGTCGTCGGCCCCCTGCAGCTCCGCGATCTCGTGGTCGGAGAGCTGGTCGACGCCGACGGAGGCGGCGACCGCGCCCCAGTACTCGGCCGCGCTCACCGCGCCGCGGTCGTAGGCGGCGCGCTCCCGCCACAGCGCCTCGGCGAGCAGCTCGGCGTCCCCGCCCAGGAGCTCGTGGACGTCGGGCACCGGGTCGTGGCCCGCACTCAGCACTCCCCCGTAGTCGAAGACGACGGTGGGCTTCGGCGGTGTCCTGCGCCGGTTCCTCTTGCTCATGGCTGGGTCACGTCCTCACAGGTGGGAAGGCCTTCGATGCTGTCGGTCTCGGCGATGGTCCCGGTCGCCTCCAGCGCGTCCTCGAAGGTGGAGACGGCCACCACGTCGAGCCCGTCGGGCACGTGGCCGAGCACCTCCTGGCAGTTCTCGCTGGGCGCCAGGAAGTACTCGGCCCCGGTCTCGCGGGCCCCGACCATCTTCTGCCGGATCCCGCCGATGGGGCCGACGGCGCCGTCGGCGGCGATCGTGCCGGTGCCGGCGATCGCGTGCCCGCCGGTCAGCGCTCCGGGGGTCAGCTCGTCGTAGACGGAGAGGGAGAAGATCATCCCGGCGCTGGGGCCGCCGATCTCGCCCACCGAGATCCGCACGTCCATCGGGAACTCATGGCCCGGGGCGAGCACCACGCCCATCCTCGGTGCGCCGTCGACCGCCGCGGTGGGGACCTCGAGCGTGAGCTCCTCTCCCCCGCGCCGCACCGTCATCGGGATCGGCTCGTCGGCGGGGACCTCCTCGATCAGCCGCTGGTAGCCCTCGACGTCGGCGGCGGTCTCGCCGTCGACGGAGACGATCACGTCCCCTCCCTCGAGCGTGCCCTCGGCCGCGCCGTCCTCCTGGACCCCTGCGATCATCACCACGTCCCGGTACTCGATGCCCAGCTCGTCCAGGGCGACGGCCACCGCTCCCTGCTGGGAGGAGCTCATCGCCGCGGTGTTGGCCAGGGCGGTCTGCTCACGGGTCCGGTCCTCGGGGAAGACCGCCTCGCGGGGCAGCACCATCTTGGAGGGATCGAACCAGGCGCCGACCACCTCGACCGGGGTGACGCGGTACCCGGGCCCGCCGTCCACGGAGACGGTGGTCATCATCAGCTCGCCGTCCGTCGGGTGGGTCTGCGCACCGTCGATGACCAGGATCTCCTCGTCCTCGTACTCGCCGAGCACGTCGATCGCGGGGCCGGGCCGCTCGATCACGTAGGGCACCGGCAGCAGCGAGCCGCCCAGGATCATCAGGCACAGCACGGCCAGCGAGGTCAGCGCCAGGGCGGGACGGGCGAGCTGCGCATCGTCGATCGACCGGGCGATGAACGCTCTGGCACGGGATGTGCCGGCGGGGCGGGTGCGCTCTTCTGTCACCCCGACATTGTGCCCCACCGCCGCGGACCCCCAGGAGGGATCGGTAGGCTGGGCGCCCCCACGGACTGCTGGAGGTGGCCATGAGTGATGCCCCGATCCCGGGTGGACCCGGTGACATGGACGAGGAGGCGCTGAAGCGCTTCCTGAAGGAGACCTTCGGGGACGCCCTGCCCGAGGGCGCCCTGGACGGGCTGGACCTGTCCGCGCTCGCGCAGCAGGCGAACCTGCCGCAGGACCCGGCGCAGCTGCGGGCGGCCGCCGCGCAGATGCAGAGCATGTTCGCCGCGCAGGGGGACAGTCCCGTGAACTGGGACATGGCCGAGGACATCGCCCGCCGCACCGCGGCCGGCCAGACCGGGATCCCCGGCATGCCCGACCCGTCCGGCACGCCCGGGGACCCGGGGCCGACGGAGGCGAGGACGGCCGAGCTGCGCCAGGCCGCGCAGGTGGCGCGCCTGTGGCTGGACCCCGTGATCTCGTTCGACGTGCCCTCGACCGAGCTGGGCGTGTACAGCCGCGGGACCTGGCTGCACCGCACCCTCCCGCGCTGGAAGCCGATCGTCGAGCCCGTCGCGAAGTACATGGCCGGTGCCATCGGCGAGGCGATCGCCGCGCAGCTGGGGCAGATGGGCGATCTCGGCCAGGCCGGCATGCCGCTGCCCGGTGGGGATCCGGCGGCGATGATGGAGCGCATCGGCGGCACGATGTTCGGGGTGCAGTTCGGGCACGCCATCGGCTCCCTCGCCCGGGAGGCGGCCGGCACGACGGACCTCTCGCTGCCGCTGGGCCGCGACGGGGAGCCGGCGCTGGTCGCGGCCAACGTCGAGGACCTGATCTCCGCGCACTCCCTGGACCCGGGCGCCGCCCGCATCTTCCTCGCCGCCCGCGAGATCGCCCACACCGCGCTGTTCACCTCCGCCCCGTGGCTCGGCCGGGCGCTGTTCTCCGCGATCGAGGACTACTCCCGCGGCATCACCCTGGACCTCGACGCGCTCGACGAGATGGTGCGCGACCTGGACCTCTCGGACCCGGAGGCGATGCAGGCCCGCCGCCCGGAGGAGATGTTCGTGTTCACCCGCCGCGCCTCGCAGGAGCGTGCCCTCGAGGAGCTCGCCACCACCCTGGCGCTGGTCGAGGCGTGGGTGGACCACGTCACCACCAAGGCGCTGGACGGGAAGCTCCCCGATCTCGAGGCGATGCGCGAGGTGCTGCGGCGCCGCCGCGCCTCGGGCGGGCCGGCCGAGGAGATGCTCTCGAGGACCGTCGGGATCGAGCTGCGCCCGCGCCGGGTGCGCGAGGCGCTCGCCTGGTGGGAGAGCGTGCTGGACACCGAGGGCGAGGCCGGCCGCGAGGCGAAGTGGGACCACCCGGACCTGCTGCCCACGCCGGAGGTCCTCTCCGGCCGTCCGCAGGCGCCGCAGCCCGCGGCGTCCGAGGACGGGGCCGAGCACCTGGCGGACGTCGCGCTGCCCGAGGACTTCGATGCCGAGCTGGAGAAGCTGCTCTCCGGCGACGGCCAGGAGCGGGCCCCGCGCGAGGACGAGCAGGGCGGCCTGCACGACGACGGGGACGACGGGGACGGCGGGGGCCGCGGGCGAGATGGGGATGCCGATCGCTGAGTCGGCGGGCCCGGCGGCCGCGGCGCCCGCGACGGCGCTCGCGGAGCTCGAGCGGGCCGAGGCCGCGATCTCGGGGCCGGCGCTCGCCCGGGAGTACCGCGAGCTGCTGCGCGGGAACCCCCGGGTGATGCACCGGGACGGCGGCCCGCGCCACCTCACCGCGAGCGCGATCGTGATCGACCGCCCCGGTGACCACGTGGCGCTGGTGTGGCACCGCAAGGGACGCTTCTGGGTGCAGCCCGGCGGTCATCTCGAGGCGGGCGAGACCAGCTTCGCCCGGGCCGCGCGGCGCGAGGTGGCCGAGGAGATCGGGATCGACGCTCTGCAGCAGGTCGGCGACGGGCCGGCGATGCTGCACCGGCACGCCCTCGACGCGGCCTTCGGGACGTGCGGCGAGCACTGGGACGTGCAGTACCTGCTGCGCGCCCCGGCGCCGGCGGCCGAGCTCCCGCTCACGGTGAGCGAGGAGTCGGCCGAGGTGCGGTGGGTGCCGTGGCCGCTGCGCGGCGCCGGGCCCGAGCGCAGCACCGCCGCGCTGCCGGAGGGGACCGTGCCGGACCTGCCGGGGACCCTCGAGCAGCTGGCGCTCTACCTCGCACGCCTCTCGAGCTGATCCGGCGCCGCCCCCGCGGCGGCCGTCCCCTCGCCGTCGGCGCCCTCGTCGACCTCTCCCCCGCCCGGGGGCAGGTTCTTGGACCAGGAGACCCCGTCCAGGAAGCCCTGTGCCTTCTCGGCCAGCGGATAGTTGGCCATGAGGGCCTTGAACTCCGGCCCGTGGCCCGGCACCAGCAGGTGGACCAGCTCGTGCATCATCACAGAGCGCACCACGTAGTCCGGCATGCCCTGGAGCTGATGGGACAGCCGGATGCTGCCGTCGGTCGGGGTGCACGAGCCCCAGCGCTGGTTCTGCCGCGAGGACCAGGTCACCGAGGACGGGTGGGCGCGCCCTCCCAGATGGGCCTCGCTGACCTCCCGCGCCATCCGCAGCAGCGCCTCGTCGCTGCGGCGGGCCGGGGCCCGACGGGCCTCCTTGCGGACCAGCTGGTCGACCATCTTGGTCACCCACTGCCGTTCCTGCCGGGCGCTGAACGTCGCGGGGATCGCGATCAGCAGGTCCCCGTCGCGGCGGGAGATCGAGACGGTGCGGCGCCGGCGGGCGCTGCGGCGCACCAGCACCCGCTCGCCGCGGGGACCGGTGACGTGCTCGTGGAGGGCCAGATCATTCATGGGCCACAGCCTCGCACGTGCTGCCGACGAAAAAACTTCGTCCACATGTGTGCATCACGACGCGCCCGGTCAGGCCGCCGTGACCGGCCGGTCCCTCCGTTCCTCCACAACGTGCGCACGCTCGGCGACAGCTCGTCCACAGCGGGAGGGCAGTTGTCCACAGCCGATCCCCGATCGAACTTTGACCCGCCGTGTCCGCACCGGCTAAGTTTCCCTCCACGTGGGATCCCGGGATAACTAGCAGGACGCACACGGGGAAGGTGCGCGTGGTGCTGAGCGCCCCCGGGATTCCACGGCCCTACGAGGCCTGATGCCGCCTACGGGGCCTCCGATGTCGGCCCGTCGCGCGCACTTCCTCGGCTCCTCGCAGAGCCCCAGCACCCGAAGCGCGCGACGGGCCGCCCCGATCGGGCCACATCGATGCTTCCTGATTCGTGCCGTGAGTTCGCGCGCCGTTACAGTGGGTCGGTCCCGGCTTCGCAGCCAGCGCAGCGCATCCGGGTATGCACATCACCGACGAACAACGAGGAGCGGACATGGCCGACGAGACCTATGCCGGAGAGTTCTACTGCGTCAAGTGCCGGGAGAAGCGGGAGGCCGAGGGCAACGTCGTCGTCTCCAACGGTCGTCGCATGGCCAAGGCCGTGTGCCCGGTGTGCGGCACCAAGCTGAACCGGATCCTCGGCAAGGCCTGACGCGCCCCTGCACGATGCGCTGCCCCGCGCAGCGATGAGGGAGCCCCGGACCCTGCGGTCCGGGGCTTCCTCGTCTCGTCGAGCCGTGCCGTGGGGCGCCGGCTCACGCGACGTCGTGCTCACGGTTCTTGCGGGGTCGGCCGCGGCCGCGCTTGACGGCGATGATGCGACCGGCGTCGAAGATCGCGCCGCCCCACACGCCCCACGGCTCGGCCCGGTCCAGGGCGCCCTGGCGGCATTCGTCGATGAGCGGGCACCCGGCGCACAGCGTCTTGGCCTGTTCGAGATCCGCAGGGCGTTCGGAGAAGAAGAGGTCGGCGGCCTCCGCGTCATGGCACGGAAGCATGCTCGCGGAGGCGTCCGCGGAGTTCGGGAAGGTCGTCAGTAGAGTAGTCATCGTCTCGCTGCTCGGGAGTCCGTCGGGAAGGACACGCCCCGGAGGGGCGGGGCGCGGCGGCGGTGCCGCACCCGGAGCGAGGGATGGACCTCGTCAGCTCAGGCGGAGCACCGTGGGGGCAGAGCCCCGTTCGCGCGGCAGAAGGGAGGGCGCGCCGAGGGGGCGCAGACCTGCTCCTGCGAGATTCCGAATATCGATCACTGAGGCCACCCCCTTTCCTGTGCGCGCGTCCCGGTCTCCCGGTTCACGACTGTGGACGATTGACGAGTGTGACTCTACACCCGTTCGACGGAACGCAAAACTATTTTTTGACCTGCGGTTTCAGTTCCCGCGAGTCTCCGATCCGAGCAGATCGAGCAGAGCCGCGCCGTGCTGGGCGACCTTGGCGGGGCCGATCCCCGGCACCTCGAGCAGCTCCTGCTCGCTGCGCGGGGCCCGTTCGGCGACCGCTTCGAGGGCGGCGTCGGTGAGGATCGCGTACGCGGGCGTCCCCCGCAGGCTCGCCTGCTCGCGGCGCCAGCTGCGCAGCGCGGACAGCAGCCCCTCCCCCGCGCTCGAGGGGCATCCCTCGTGCCGCCCCCGGCGCTGATCGCGCGGGGAGACCAGCCCCTGCCCGCACACCCGGCACTCCGCGTACACGGTGGCCGAGCGGCGGCCGGTGCGGCGCGGGCCGGCGCCCGGGGAGGTCCTGGGGGCATCGGGGTGGGTGAGGACCCCGTCGAGGAAGCGGGAGGCCCGGCGGGAGCCGCGCGCCCCGGGGGTGCGGGCGGCGGACCAGGTCACCGTGAGCAGATCGCGGGCCCGGGTGAGGGCGACGTAGAACAGGCGCCGCTCCTCCTCGATCTCCGCCGGGGTCGTCGCCATCGAGATCGGCAGCAGGCCGTCGCTGGCCCCCACCACGAACACCACCGGCCACTCGAGGCCCTTGGCCGCGTGCACGGAGGCGAGCGTGACCCCGTCGACGACCGGCGCGGCCTGCGACTCCGCGCGCTCCTCGAGCTCGCGGACGACGTCGGTCATCGTGGTGCCGGGCCGGGCGGTGATGGTGTCGGTCAGCCGCACCAGGGCGTTGAGCGAGTCCCAGCGGTCCCGGACGGCGCCGGTGGTCTCGGGTGCGGTGAGCGACCATCCCTGCTGGGAGAGGATGTCGCGCACGGCGCGGGCCGGATCGAGCTGCTCGACACGGGTGGCGGCGCGCAGGGAGACCATCGCGCGACGCACCTCCTGGCGCTCGAAGAAGCGGTCCCCGCCGCGCACCAGGTAGCCGATGCCGCGGGAGGTCAGCGCCTGCTCGAGGGCCTCGGACTGGCTGTTGGTGCGGAACAGGATCGCGATCTCCGAGGCGGGCCGGCCCCCGGCCACCAGGTCGTCGATCCGCTCGGCGACGCCGTCGGCCTCCGCGGGATCGTCGGGGAAGGACTCGACCAGCGGCGACGGCCCGGGATCCCGCTGGGAGGCGAGGGTCAGCCGGGTCTCGCGGGTGCGGCCCTGCGCGCCGTCGAGCACCGTGTTGGCCATCCGCACGATCTCCGGGGTGGAGCGGTAGTTCCGCTCGAGCCGGATGGTGCGGGCGCGCTTGAACTCCTTGCGGAAGTCCAGCAGGTAGGAGGCGCGCGCCCCGGCGAAGGTGTAGATGGTCTGGGCGGCGTCGCCGACCACGCAGAGATCGTCGGAGGTGCCCAGCCACAGCCGCAGCAGGGCATGCTGGAGGGCGGAGACGTCCTGGTACTCGTCGACCACGAAGTGCCGGTACTGCTCGCGCACCTCGCGGGCCACGTCGCCGCGCTCGGTGAGGAAGCCGACCATGTGCAGCAGCACGTCCTCGAAGTCGATCACCCCGCTCTCCTTCTTCACCTCCTCGTACTGGGTGAGGATGCGGGAGATGGAGCGGGAGTCGAAGCCGGCGACGCCGGGCCGACGGGCCTGCCGGGCGGCCTCCGGGTAGGACTCCGGGGTGAGCATCGAGACGCGCGACCACTCGACCTCGGAGACGATGTCGCGCAGCGCCGCCCGGTCCACGCTCAGGTGCAGGCGCTGGCAGGCCTCGCCGATGCCCGCGAACTTGTTCGTCAGCAGCTCGGGCATCGGCCCGCCCACCACGCGCGGCCAGAAGTGGCGCAGCTGCCGCAGGGCGGCGGAGTGGAAGGTGCGGGCCTGGACGGCGGGCACGCCGAGGTCCCGCAGCCGCGAGCGCATCTCGGCCGCGGCCTTCGCGGTGAAGGTCACGGCGAGCACGTGACGGGGGTTGAGCTGACCGGTGGCGACGCCGTAGGCGATGCGGTGGGTGATCGCCCGGGTCTTGCCGGTGCCGGCGCCGGCGAGCACGCAGATCGGCGCGCCGAAGCTGCGGGCCACCTCGCGCTGCTCGGGATCGAGCGCGGCGAGCAGCGACTCCGCGTCGGCGGGGGCGGCGTCGGCGGGGGCGGGGGCGGCGTGGTCGGTCATCACCGTTCATCCTGCCAGGACGGTGCGACCTCCCGCGGGCGGCTGTGGACGGCGGGTGCCTCACACCACCGGCGGCGTCGGCGCGACCGCCGGGTCACTTCTCGGCGGAGCGCCCGAACCAGTCGTCGATCAGGGCCCGGCCCATCGAGGCCGGTCCCGGCAGCGAGACCTCCTCCGCCTCGAGGGCGGCGGCGAGCTCCTCGCGGCTGAACCAGCGCGCCTCGGCGATCTCGTCCTCCTGGAGGGTGAGGTCCGCGGCGTCCGGCGCCCAGGCCCGGTAGCCGAGCATCAGCGAGCGCGGGAAGGGCCAGGGCTGGCTGCCCACGTACTGGACCTCCTCCACCGTGATCCCGACCTCCTCGGCGACCTCGCGGGCCACCGCGTTCTCGAGGCTCTCGCCGGGCTCGACGAATCCGGCCAGCACCGAGTGGAAGCCGCTGGGGAAGTGGGCGTTGCGGGCCAGCAGGAGGCGGTCCCTCCCGTCGCGCACCGCCATGATCACGGCGGGGTCGGTGCGGGGGAAGTGCTCGGTGCCGTCCTCGCGGCAGCGCAGCACCCAGCCGGCCATCTCCGGCTCGAGCATGCCGCCGCACTGCGGGCAGTGGCGCATCGAGCGGTGCCAGGCCCCCATCGCCACGGCGGCGGCGGCGAGGTCCGCGTCGCTGTCCGCCAGCTGATCGGCGACGCGCCGGAGGTCGCGCAGATCACGGCCCGGGGCGTCGAGCTCGGCGCTGGGCTCGCCGATCTCGGCGGCCAGCACGCGGTATCCCTCACGGCGTCCCAGCAGCACCAGCGGCTGCTGGGCGCCCTCGCGGGGATCCTCCTGCTCGAGCACCGCGCGGAGCGTGCCGTCCTCGTCCTCGCCCAGGGTGACCGCCCCGGCCCGGGTGACCAGGTAGCGGGCGTCCTCACCGGGGGCGGCGGCCCCCGGGTCGCCGCGCAGCAGCGCCTCCCGGTCGGAGCCGAGGAGGGTGAGCGGGGTGCTGAGATGGGGGCCACGGAGCTTCGCCATGCTCCGAGCCTACGCGGAGCGGGCAGGTCGGCCGGGTACGGTGGTCGCGTGCATCGCAACTGCTATTCCCTGGCTGCTCTCGCGGCGGCGGCGGTCCCCGGGCTGGTCCCGGCGCGGACCACGCCGATCGCCACCCCTGCCGAGGATCTCGACGTCGCCGGGATCGTCGGCGAGGACGGTCGGCGCGTGATGGTCCTCTCCCCCGGCTCGACCGCCGCGGGGATCCGTCTCGAGCGGGACCTGAAGGTCGCCGACGCGCTGACCGGCACCTCGCTGCGCACCGTGGTGCCTCCCGTGCTCGGCTTCGTGAAGCTCTCCGAGGGCGGGCGCTGCGCAGTGACGGAGGCCCCCGTCGGCCGCCCGCTGATGCTCGACGACCTCGCGGGCAGCGAGGATCTCGCCCGATCCCTGGGCCAGGTGCTGGCGCGGATCCACACCGTGCCCCGCTATGCGGCCGAGGCCGCCGGGGTGGAGTCCTTCACCCCGGAGGCGATGCATGCCGCGCACCGCGCCCGGATCGAGTCCGTCACGGCGGGCGGGCACCTCCCGGCCGCCGTCGCCCAGCGCTGGCAGGCCCTGCTCGAGGACGAGGAGCTGTGGGACATCACCCCGCAGTTCGTGCACGGGGACCTCTCCGAGGAGAGCCTGTTCACGACCGACGGCCAGGTCAGCGCGGTCCGTGACTGGTCCTCCTCGAAGGTGGCCGATGCGGCCTCCGACCTCGCCTGGCTGATCTCCTCGCTCGAGCCGGAGCGGTTCGACGACCTCTACGCCGCGTACCGCGAGGAGCTGCCCACCTCGACCCATCCGCGGCTGATGGAGCGGGCGCAGGCGCTCGGCGAGTTCGCCGTGGCGGAGTGGCTCGCCCACGGCCTGGAGGTCGGCGACGAGGAGATCGTCGCCGATGCGCGCGGCATGGTCGCCGATCTCGATGCGGACCTCGCCCAGCTCGCCCGCGAGGAGGCCGAGCGCACCTACGAGGAGATGAGCTCGCGCGAGGACGGCTCGGTCTGAGCCCCGCTCACTCCCCCGCGAGCTGCTGAGCGATCCGCTCGCGCGAGGGATGGCGGCGCACCTCGTGCGTCACGGCATCGGCCACGAAGTGGAAGGCGGTGCGGATCCGCGACAGCGGCAGCCCGGTGAGCTCGTGCCAGGCGAGCCGGTACAGCGAGAGCTGCACAGCGCGCTGCCGCAGCTGGGCGGGTCGGGGCACGCGGCCCGTCTTCCAGTCCACGATGATCACGCCCTCGCTGCCGTCGGAGCCCTCGGGGTCGGCGAAGACGGCGTCGATCACGCCGCGCACCGCGATCTCCCCCACGCGGGTGTGGACCGGGTGCTCGACCGCGATCGGTGACCTGTCGGCCCATTCGGAGGCGGTGAAGGCCTCGCGCAGCGCACGGTCCTCGAGCGCCGCCTCGGCGCCCTCCGCGTCGTCGAGGTCCGGCAGGTCCTCGAGGTCCAGGAGCGTCGCGCTGCCGTACCGGGACTCCAGCCAGGCGTGGAAGGCGGTGCCGCGCGCCGCGGCGGCGGACGGCTGCCGGGGCAGGGGGCGCAGCAGGTCCAGCGCGGCGGCCTGCGGGGACCGTGCCTGGTGGACCACCTGGGAGGCGGACAGCCGCGGCGGGGAATGGACCACCGGCGGGGCCGCCTGCTGCTCGAGGTCCACGACCGCCCGACGCACCAGCTCCGCGAGCTCCGGGTCCTCCGGGACGCCCTCCTGACCGGCGACGGCCGTGAGCAGCTCGGCGGCGCGGGCACGCTCGCGCTCGCTCTCGCCGGGGGTCGGCGGCCACTGCGCCCGGGGCCGCTCGCTCTCCAGCGGGTTGTGCTCGGGGACCTCCTGCACGCTGCGGAAGGCGTCGGGCACCAGCGGCGTCACCTCGGCGAGGTAGCGGGAGCGGGGCCGGGCGGAGCTCAGACCGGTGCGCCAGGCGGCGGAGGTCAGCAGCAGCCGCCGCCGGGCACGGGTCACCGCGACGTACATCAGGCGGCGGTCCTCGCGCAGGGACTCCTCGCCCTGGGCGAAGCGGTGCTCCTGGATCAGCGACTCGGCGTCGACCTGAGTGTCCGCCTCGGCCCAGGCCAGCTCCGGCAGCGTGTCCGCGTCGCCGCGCAGGGCGGTGGGCACCGCCGCGGAGGCGAGCGGGCCGAGCCATCCGTCGGCCGGCACCCGCACCCGCCCGGACTCGTCGGTCCTCGCGCGGCGCAGGTCGTAGGAGGGGACGGTCCCCTCGGTGAGGCCGGCGACCGCGACCAGGTCCCATTCCAGGCCCTTGGCCGAGTGCATGGTGACGATCGTGACCGCGGCCGGATCGTGCGCGGCCTCGGGGGCGGCGGTGACGGCGAGCCCGGCCTCCTCGTCCTCGCTGATCTCGAGCAGGTCGAGATAGGCGTCGAGCCCGCCGCGGCGGGCGGTGCGGTCGAAGGCGGCGGCATGGTCGCGGAAGGCCTCGAGGTCGGCGAGCGCCCGGGAGTCCGGCTCGCGCTCGAGCAGGGCGAGGTCCACCTCGAGCAGTCGGGTCGCGGCGGTGACGAGATCGGGCAGGGGCAACGGCAGCAGGCGGCGCATCTCCCGCAGGATCTGCTGGACCTGCAGCAGCCTGTCCCGCCCGGTGGCGGTCAGCGCCCGGCCGGAGGGGTCGGTCCAGTCCGCGGGCGGGAGGTCGTCGACCGCGTCGACCAGGGAGACCGTCTCGGCCTCGTCCTGGCCGCCGGGGGGCTCCCCCTCGCGGCGCAGCCGCGAGCCCATCCGGTCGCGCCAGCGTCCCAGCACGGCGAGGTCCCGGGCGCCGAGACGGACGCGCGGGCCGGTCAGCAGCCGCATCAGCGCATCGCCGCGGCCGGGGTCGTGGGCGCATTCCAGCACCGCCCGGACGTCGGCGACCTCGGGGCGGTGCAGGAGCCCGCCCAGCCCCACCACCGCGACCGGCAGACCGGCCGCCTCGATCCCCTCGACCAGGGCGGGGATCTGGCGGCGGGCGCGCACCAGCACCGCGGCCGTCGCCGGCTCCTCCTCGGCGTCCTGCTCGGCGCGGCGGGCGAGGATCCAGCGCCCGATGGCGAGCGCCTCGGCGCGCTCGTCGGCGGCCTCGATCATCTCGCAGGCGCCCTCGCCGGCGCCGGGGCGGGGCCGCAGCTCGGGGATGCTCACGCCCCCGCCGGCGCTGCGCAGGGGTGCGGCGAGCCGGTTCGCGACGGCCAGGACGGCCTCGTCGTTGCGCCAGGACGTGGACAGGGTGCGCTGCAGGACGCCGCGCTCCTCGGAGGCGAAGGCGTCGGCGAAGCCGGCGAGGGAGGAGGCCGAGGCGCCGCGCCAGCCGTAGATCGCCTGCTGCGGGTCGCCGACGGCGCAGGCGGCGTGCCCGGGCCCGAACAGGTCGGTGAGCATCTGCAGCTGTGCGACGGAGGTGTCCTGGAACTCGTCCAGCAGCACCACCCGGTGCATGCGGCGGGCCAGGGCTCCCGCGGCGGGCACCTCGCGCGCCACGCGGGCGGCGAGGGAGACCTGGTCGGCGAAGTCGAGGGCGGAGGACTCGGTGCGGATCTCGGCGAACCGCTCCAGCAGCGGCAGCAGCGCGAGCCGGCTCTCGAGCGCGCCGAGCACCTTCGCGACGTCCTTCGGCGTGGTGCGCCGCCGCCCCTCGACCTGCAGCGGGATCTGGGAGAGGTGGGTGTGGATCTCGCGCAGGTGCGCCTCGAGCTGTGCGGGGGTGACGAGGTGGTCGGCGAGGGAGGAGGTGAGCGAGAGCAGGGCGGCGGTGAGGGTCGCCGGGGAGGCCTCGAGGTCCAGGGAGTCGTCCCAGCCCTCGACGATCTCGTGCGCGAGCTGCCAGGAGGCGGAGGTGGACATCATCGTCAGCTCGGGGTCGATGCCGACGGCGAGCGCGTGCTCGCGCACCAGGTCCAGGGCGAAGCCGTTGTAGGTGTGGACCACGGGCCGCTGGCCGACGAGGTCGTCCCCGCCGCGCTCGAGGCCGCGCGGCACGGTGAGCCCCTCGGCCCGCAGGGCGGCGGCGAGGGCGCCCAGGCGCGCGCCGATCCGCTCGGCGAGCTCGTGGGCGGCCTTGCGGGTGAACGTCAGCCCCAGCACCTGCCGGGGTTCGACGATGCCGTTGGCGATCAGCCACACCACCCGGGAGGCCATGGTCTCGGTCTTGCCGGACCCGGCGCCGGCGACCACCAGCATCGGGGCCAGGGGCGCCTCGATGACGGCGGTCTGCTCCTCGGTGGGAGGCGGCTGCTCGAGCAGGGCCGCGAGGGCGGCGGCCGAGTGGGTCGGCCGCTCGGTGCGAGGTGCGGGGCTCACAGCTGGTCTCCTTCGGGCTGCAGCGGGCAGCTGCTGCGCACGGCGCAGTGGGTGCAATGGGCGTTGACGCGGGCGGTGACGGCGGCGCCGGAGACCTCACGGGAGACCTCGCGGACGAGGTCGTCGAACCAGGCCGGGTCCTCCGCGCGGGTCAGGGCCGCCTGGGTGCGCACCGCGGCCCTCCTCCCGCCGGTGCCGACGTAGACCAGCTCGGCGCCGTTCAGCCGCTCGGGCGCGTCCGGGCCGAGCTGCTCGGCCAGGGCGCCCTCGCGCACGGCGGCCTGGTAGGCGGCGAGCTGGAGGTCCTCCTCGGCCTTCGCCGCGGACTTGGCCGTGCGGCCGGACTTCAGGTCCACCACCCGCAGTCCGGTCGCATCGCCCTCGATGCGGTCGATGCTGCCGCGCAGGTGCACCCTGCCGAGGGTCACCTCGAAGGGCGCCTCGACGGCGAGCGGCTCCCCCGCGCCGCGCAGATGCTCGGCGAGCAGACGGGCGGCGTCCTCGGCGCGGCGCACGCGGCGCCTGCCGGACCAGGTCTCGGTCCCGGGCACGGAGCGCAGCAGCGTGTGCAGCTCCTCCAGCAGGTCCTGCTCGCCGCCGGCCGGGCCGCTGGGATGGGTCTGGGCCAGATGGTGCAGTGCGGTGCCGATGAGCTGGGCGGGCCCGCCGCTGCGGGTGCCGCCGGCGCGCTCCATGAGCCAGGACTGCGGGCAGTCCACGGCCCGTTCGAGGGCGGAGGGGGAGAGCCGGATCGGGGTGTCGTCCTCGTGCAGCGGGGCGCTCGAGCTGGGCTCCTGGTGGTACCAGCGGGCGGGGTCCGTGCCGGGGGCTCCGGCCCGGCCCAGCGCCTCGAGCGCGACGGCGGCGTCCCGGGCCCGGGCCGGGTCGTCCTCGTGCAGCCGTCGGCGCAGCGCCGCGACCAGGCGGCGGGCGTCCGGGGCGGGGCCGGGGTCGCGGCGCAGGGCCTCGAGATCGAGCCACGGCTCCTCGGCCGGGCCGTCGGGGTCGGGCGCGGCTGCGAGGTCCGCGAGGGCGTCGAACAGTGCGGAGGGCGCGCTGTGTTCGTCCTGGACCGCGGTGACCAGCACCCGGCGCCGGGCGCGGGCGAGAGCGCTGACGGCCAGGCGCAGCTCGTCGGCGATCACCTGGTCGCGCTGGAGGGCGCGCAGCGCGTCCGCCTCGAGCGGGAGCTCCGCGCCGCGCCGGGACCCGGCCCACAGGGACAGCTCCGCGGCCCCGAACAGGGTCGAGCGCAGGCGCAGATCGGGCCACGCCCCCTCCTGCACGCGTGCGAGGACCACCGTGTCGCGGTGCTCTCCGGCCAGCTGGGCGGGGGTGAGCACGGCGATGCGGCCGCGGGCGGCGGCGGCCGGGGCGAGGGTGTCCTCGACCACCGCCTGGGAGCGGATCTGCTCGACGAGGTCCAGGGCGCCGGCGCCGGGGCGGCGGTCCGTCAGCCGTTCCGCGGCGGCGAACAGCTCCAGCAGCGCATCGAGCCGGGAGGCGGCCAGCCGGGCACGGGCGCCGTCCGCGTCCCCGGCGGTGCCCAGCGCGGCCCGCCGCCAGCCGCCGGCGAGGCCGGAGGCCTCCCAGGCGTGCCAGAGCACCAGCTGGGCGTCCGCGTCCCGGTGTGCGCGCACCGCGGCGATCATCTCCCGCACGCGGTGGACGGGGGCGGCGGCACGGTCGCGCGCCTCGGGAGCGGGCAGGCCGGGCACGTCCTCCTCGACGAGCGCCCGGGCGAGGAGCTGCTCGCTGGTGGTCCCGCTGTCGGGCTCGACGGCGCGATGGGCGGCGAGCAGCAGGCGCCGGATGCGGCGCAGGCGGAGCGTGTCGGCGTCGCCGAAGGGCCCGCGCAGGAGCTCCGTGGCGCGGCGGGCGTCGAGCGGGGCGCCCGCCGGCGCCGATCCGATCTCGAGGATGTTCAGCAGATCGGCGATCGCGGGGACCTCCCGCAGCGGCTGGGGGCGGTGCGGGACGCGTACGGGCAGCCCGGTGCGTGCCAGCAGGTCGGCGAGGTCCGCGACCGCGGAGCCGGAGCGGCACACCACCGCCATCTGGTCGTACTCGACCTGCTCGCGGTGGTGGAGGTCGCGCAGGGCGGAGCCGATCAGCCGGGCCTCGTCCAGCGGGTCCTGCGCCGTGAGCGCCACCATCCCTCCGGCCCGGACGGCGCGGGGCCGACGTGCCGAGGCGGGGGTTCCGGCCAGCGGCAGGCGGCCCCGCAGCGCATCGACCGCGGCGGTGAGCGCACCCGTCTGCGCGTGCGCCCCGCGCAGCACCACGTCGCCGGCCGGACGCGGCAGCGCCTCGCGGAGGCGGTCGGCGGCGTCGGGCAGGGCGCCGCGGAAGGTGTCCACCGCGATGTCGGGGCAGCTGCACACCATCACCCTCGCCCCGGCGGCGGCGAGCGCGACGACCAGGTCGACGCCGGCGGCGGTGAGGTCCTGGGCGTCGTCGACCACGACGGCGCGGAAGGGAGGCGGCGTCGTCGGATCCGCGAGCAGCCGCACGGCCCGGCGCACCAGGGCGCCGGAGTCGAGGCGCGGGCCGGCGTCCAGGGCCGCGGAGGCCTCGAGGTCGAGCACCCCGAGGTAGTCGCGCAGCAGGGCGGCGGCGTCGAGCCAGGCGGGCCGTGCCCGTTCGTGGCCGAGCGCCTCGAGATCCGCGGGGGCCAGGCCCAGCTCCGCCGCCCGTGTGATCAGGTCGCGCAGCTCGGTGCGGAAGCTCGGCAGCTGCCGGGCTCCCGGATCGACCTCCAGGTGCCAGCCTTCGCGCTGCGCGATCAGCTCCGCGAGCAGGGCGTCCTGCTCGGCGCCCGTGACCAGGGTCGGCTCGCCCAGGCCGCGGCGCAGCGCCTGGGCGCGGGTGATCGCGTGCCCGAGGGCGGGCGGCGTCATCGCGCGCACCTGCCCTGCGCCGTGGACGGCGAGGGCGTCCCGCAGACGCCCGGCGGCGGCGCGGCGGGGAGCCAGCAGCAGCGTCCCCTCCCCGGAGGCCTCGGCCGCGGTCAGTGCGAGCGCGGTGCGTCCGCTGCCGGGGCCGCCGTGGACCAGCACGTCACCGCCGGCGAGGAAGCGGTCCAGCGCCTCGCGCTGGGCGGCGTCGAGCTCCTCCGGCGGGTGCAGGGCGGGCAGCGCCTCGAGGTCGGGTCCGAGCAGGCGGATGCCCTCGCCCGTGATCGATCCCGTCCGTCGCATGCCCCCATTCCACCTCACCGCACCGACGGGCGGGCCGCACCGTCGCGCCGCTCCACAGCGGTAGAGTGGGCGGGATCACGGGGAACGTCGTCTCAGCCCTCCAGCGCCCTCGTCCCGCCGCCCACGGATTCGGAGATCGTCGCCATGTCCACGTCGCCCACGGCCAGGATGCCGCGCGCACAGCGTCGTGCGCAGCTGCTCGAGCTCGCCACGAGGATGTTCACCGAGCACGGCTTCCAAGCCACCTCCATGGACCACATCGCGACGGCCGCCGGCGTCACCAAACCGGTGCTCTACCAGCATTTCGAGTCGAAGGAGACGCTGTACATCGAGGTGCTCGACCTCATCGCGGACGGGATGATCGACGAGGTCCGCGCGATCGGCGAGGTCCACGCCGACACGGTCAGCCGCGTGCGCGGCGGGCTCCACCGCTTCTACGAGTTCGTCGCGCTGGACAACTCGCTGCGGCTGTTCACCGGGCACGAGGTGATCTCCGAGGCGGTGCGGCAGAAGGTGGTCACGGTGCTGGACCGGATGGCGGTCGAGCTGGCCGCGGTGCTGACCGCGTCCCGGCACATCGGCGCGGAGGAGTCCCGCGTGCTCGGCCGCGGCGTCATCGCCATCACCCAGACCACCGCGCAGCTGCTCCAGGGAGCCGAGGGCGCGGCGGAGCGCGAGACCATCCTCGACACCATGACCACCACCGTCGTGCACGGCCTGGCCGGGTTCCCGCCGCGGGAGGACTCGCCGCTGCCCGGCGTGGTGCGGACGACGGACGAGCCCACCACCCGCTCCGCGGACGCGTAGACTCGCGGCAGCACAGCAACGAACGTCCCCGCCCCCGGGGCGGAGAGAAGGTCAGGTCATGGAGATCCGTATCGGCGTCCAGCACTCCCCGCGCGAGATCGTGCTCGAGTCCGAGGAGAAGTCCGATGCGCTGATCGAGCGGCTGAGCGGCGCGATCGCCGACGGCTCGCCGGTCACCCTGGTCGACGACAAGGGCCGCACCGTGCTGGTGCCCGGGGCGAAGGTCGCCTACGTCGAGGTGTCCACCGAGGAGCCTCGCCGCGTCGGCTTCCTCGGCTGAGACCCGGTGACCTCCCACGAGGCGCGCCCGCCGCAGGAGGACTCCCCCGCTGCCGAGGGGACCACGGAGGGGACGGCACCGGACTCCCCGACCCGGCGGAGGCAGCGCCGCCGGCTGCGGCAGCGTCGCCTGAGGCTCCTGCACGTCACCACCACGGTCGTCGTGGCGGTGCTGGGCGCGATCGTGGGACTGCTGCTGGTGCCCGCCACCACCGTCGAGGTGGGCCCGCTGACCGCGAGCGTCCACCTGCGGCCCTCGCTGTCCTCCGAGACCGTCCTGCTGCTCCCCCCGGTGGGGGAGGTCGCCTTCGACTCGCACACCGCGCCGGTGCGCATCGAGGCCCGGATCAAGAGCGTCGACGTCGAGAAGGCGGAGGCGCTGTTCTACGCGGACTCCGGCTTCGCGGAGCTGCAGGAGAGGGCACCCGAGACGATCGCGGCCGCCGCGGCGAAGAACGCCGCGCTGAACGCGCTGTTCGCCGCCGTCGGCGCCGGGCTCGCCGTCGGCCTGACCTTCCGCCGGGTGCGGCGCGCGCTGCTCGCCGGCGGCAGCGCGGTCGCGGTGGTGGGCGCCTCGATCGCCGCCACCTCGGTCACGTTCTCCCCCGAGTCCCTCAGCCAGCCGAAGTTCGAGGGACTGCTCTCCCAGGCCGCGTACATCGCGGACCTCGGCGAGGGCAAGGCGATCGACTACAGCAACTACCGCGACACTCTCGCCGAGTTCGTGGGGCAGGTCTCCGCGCTGTACATCGCCGCGGACTCGCTGCCGGTGGGCCTGGACCAGGACAACCTGATCACGGTGCTGCATGTCTCCGACATCCACGACAACCCGCAGGCCTACGACGTCATCGAGCAGCTGCACACCCAGTTCGCGATCGACGTGGTGATCGACACCGGCGACATCGTCTCCTGGGGCACTCCGCTGGAGAACGAGCTGCTGCACCGCATCGGCACCCTCGATGTGCCCTACGTGTACATCAGCGGCAATCACGACGGTGCCGCGGCCGCCGCCACGATCGAGGCCCAGCCCAACACCACGGTGCTGGACAACGAGGTGGCGGAGGTCGCCGGGCTGCGGATCGCCGGGATCGGCGACCCCCGCTTCGCGGCCGACGACGACTCCGACGCGGGCGGCTGGCGCGAGGGCGACAAGGCGGTGCGCGACAGCGTCTTCCAGCTCGGCGACACGGTCGAGGCGTACGACGCGGCGCACCCCGAGGAGCCGGTCGACATCGCTCTGATCCACGACCCGACCCAGCCCGAGGGCCTGCTGGGCCGGACCCCGCTGGTGCTGTCCGGGCACATGCACACCTCGAACGTGGAGCTCGACCGGGAGGGCTCGGGCACCGACTGGTTCACCGTCGGCTCGACCGGTGGGGCGCTCGCCTCCGGGGGCGTCCAGCCGGTGCTGCAGGGCGATGACCCGCTCGACCTCACGGCGCGGATGCTCTACTTCGACCAGGACACGCGACGGCTGGTCGCCTACGACGACATCGTCATGGGCGGGCTCGGCCTGGTCTCGGTCTCGATCGAGCGCACGCAGATGCCCGAGGAGGCCCCGGCCCTCGAGATCCCCGAGGACGCCGAGACCCCGAAGGGCACCATCCCGCCGGAGCAGGAGGTCGAGCCCGGCGAGGGCCTGCCGGACGAGGACCGGGTCACTCCGACCGATCCGGTCAGCCCGCTGCCGGAGTCCGAGGAGCCGGTCCCGGCCGGCAGCGACGGCGGCGTCGGCTGAGCATCGCCGCGGCCCGCGGGCGGCGGCGATGTCGCATTGTGCACGCTCCGGCGGTCCGGGAGGGGTGCGGGGGCTACGATGGCCGTGCACATCCATGACCAGAGAGTTGAACGGTGCCTGATTCCACCCCGCACACCGACGAGGCCGTGTCGGCCTCCCCCGCCGTCGAGCAGAGCTCCGGCACGTCCGCACTGCCCGAGGCGGCCCAGACCTTCGCCGATTTCGATGTCCGCAGCGACATCGTCGAGGCCCTGGCCGCCAAGGGCATCACGACCCCCTTCCCGATCCAGTCGCTGACCCTGCCGGTCGCGCTGCGCGGCCGCGACATCATCGGCCAGGCCAAGACCGGCACCGGCAAGACCCTCGGCTTCGGCATCCCGCTGCTGCAGAGCTCCGTGGCGCCGGGCGAGCCGAACC
>CAZHSL010000005.1:0-26320 GCA_964535185.1 uncultured Corynebacterium sp. | reverse complement strand
GAGCAGGTGCTCGCCGCACCGGGCGATTGGGGCGTGGCGAACTTCCGCATCCCGGCCCTCGCGGTCGCCCCCAACGGCGACCTGCTGGCCGCCTTCGACAAGCGGCCCGTGCACGGCGACTCCCCTGCCCCGAACTCGATCTGGCAGCGCCGCTCGCGCGACGGAGGGAAGACCTGGGAGGAGCCGACGGTGGTGCGCGCGGGCCTGGAGTCGGACGTCCCCGGCGAGAAGCTCGGCTACTCCGATCCCTCCTATGTGGTCGACGTCGAGACCGGCACGATCTTCCTGTTCTGCGTGTTCTCGAAGGACGTGGGCGTGTGGGACAGCGAGTACGGCGATGACGACGAGGACCGGCGGATCATGAGCGCGAACCTCTCGGTCAGCCATGACTCCGGCGAGACCTGGGAGCACCGCTCGCTGACCGAGGTCGTCAAGCCCGCGGACTGCCGGGCGATGTTCGCCTCCTCCGGCGCCGGCATCCAACTGCGCTACGGGGCGCACAAGGGGCGCCTGATCCAGCAGTACGCCGGCTGGTTCCGCAACGACGCCGGCGGGGAGGACGTCTCGGCCTACTCGGTGTACTCGGACGATCATGGCGAGACCTGGACGATGGGCACGCCCGTGGGCACCGAGATGGACGAGAACAAGGTCGCCGAGCTCTCCGACGGCACGGTGATGCTGAACTCCCGCGAGCACGTGCGCACCGGGCACCGCTGGGTCGCGCTCAGCCGCGACGGCGGCGAGACCTACGAGGACCTGCACCGGGATCCGAGCCTCGTCGACCCCGGCAACAACGCCCAGCTCAGCCGGGCCTACCCGGATGCCCCGGAGGGCTCCGCGAAGGCGGAGGTGCTGCTGTTCTCCCACGCGGACCATGTCCCGAGTTCGCGCGAGAACGGCACCGTCGAGATCTCCACCGACGACGGCGCGAGCTGGTCCCGCAAGCGGGTGTTCGCGCCCGGCGCCTGCTCCTACTCGGTGATCATCCCCGTCGGCCGGGACGAGTTCCTCCTCGCCTACGAGGGCGAGCAGGAGGCGATCATGGTCGCTCGGCTGGACATGGATTGGATCCTGTCCCGATGATCTCCCTCGGCTCCTCCCCGGCCCCGGTGCCCGACGCGCCGGTGCCCCACACCGTGCTCGCCCGTGCCGGGGAGGGCCCCTGGCCCCGGTACCGGATCGTGGGGCTGATCCATCTCGGGGGCGGGCACCTGCTGGCGGGCTTCGACGGTCGCGAGACCGGCCAGGACGTCCCCGACCCGACGGGGCTGGTGCAGCGCCGTTCGCTGGACGGCGGCCGCACCTGGGGCCCCTTCGAGGCGCTGCGCGAGGCGGACCGTGCCGGGCGGCAGTGGTACTGCGACCCCAGCTACCTGCACGATCCCACCTCGGGCCGCGTGTTCGTCTTCCACACCCATGCCAAGGACCGCGGCGTGTGGGACGCGGTGGCCGGCACCGACGATGCCGACCGCGACGTGATGGGCTCGGCGGTGGGCGTCTCGGAGGATCAGGGACGCAGCTGGGAGTTCCGCTCCGTCACCGAGGTCGCCGCTCCCCCGGAGCTGATCCGCACCGCCTTCCCCACCTCGGGGGCGGGGATCGTGCTGCGCCGCGGCCCGCACGCGGGCCGGCTGCTGCAGCCGTACTGCGGCTGGTTCCGCGACGGCGCTGCGGGCGAGGGCCCGGCCGATGGCGAGGTGGTGCGCTCCTACGTGCTGTTCTCCGACGACCACGGCGAGACCTGGCACCGCGGCGCCCCCGTGGGCGAGGACATGGACGAGACCACGATCGTGGAGCTCTCCGACGGCCGGGTGCTGCTGAACTCGCGCGACCACGCCCGCGGCGGACACCGGCGCATCGCCGTCTCGGCCGACGGCGGGCAGAGCTGGGAGGATCGCGGCATCGATGCGCAGTTCGTCGATCCCGGCAACAACGCCCAGCTGGCCGCACGGTTCCCGGACGCGCCGAGCGGGGACGCCCGGGCGCGCGAGCTGCTGCTGAGCAACGCCCACGACCGCTTCGCGCGGATCCGCGGCACTCTGAGCATCTCGCATGATGACGGGGAGAACTGGAGCGAGGCGCTGGTCTTCGAACCGGGCCCGCTGGACTACTCGGTGGTCCAGACCCTCGACGACGGCGCGCTGGGGATCCTCTGGGAGGTCGAGGCGCGGGAGATCCGCTTCGCACGGATCGAGGCGGAGCAGCTGCCCACGAGCTGATGCTCCGGCACCACAGGAGGTGGCGGCAGGGAGCACGCTCTTCGTAGATGGCGAGAGCGTGCTCCCCAGCGCCACCTGCCGTGGGCGCGAGGGGGACGGAGCCGTCCCGCCGCCCGGCCCGCCCGTCACCGTCCCGCGGCCCGGCGTCCGCGCGGACGCCGGGCGGCGGATCGGGTCAGCGGGCGCCGGGCTTGCCCGGGTTCGGGTTGTCGATCGTGAACCGCGGGGAGGTGAAGGTCTCCCAGTGGTCCGGGTCGTCCGGATCGCCGAGGGGCTTCAGCACCCGCATCTCGAGGATGTAGTCCCCGTTCTTCACGGTCTTGGACTTCTGGTTCTTCAGCGCGTACGTGCCGTCCCAGCCGTACACCTGCGGCTCTGCCGAACGGCCCAGGTGGTCTCCCTCGTCGATCAGCCCGACGGAGGGGTTGACCGGCTTGGCCTTCCCGCCCCCGTTGATCCGGTAGGCGTCGATCTCGAGGCGCTCGACCGGGTAGCCGAGGTAGTACGCGATGTAGGGGATGTCGCCGTCCTGCATCGTGTAGGTGTGGCCGCCGTCCGGGTCCAGCAGCACGCTGCCGGCCCCGTCGCTCACGCCCAGCACGGGCAGGCCCATCCCCTGGTCGTCCAGCACGGGCAGGGCCTGGTAGTCGCCGGAGAGCCCGGCGAAGGGGACCACGATGTCGTCCTCCGCACCGGTCAGGGTGATCCAGCCGCCGTAGATGAGGCCGTCCTCGCCGAAGTCCTCGCCGAGGGTGACGGTGAGCTCGGTGCTGCCGTGCGCGGGCACCGTGACCGTGTCCGCGCCGGTGTCGGCGAGGGCCGGGGCGTCGTAGAACCCGGGGTCGTAGGTGGGATGGCCGGTGGCGATGCCGTCGCGGACCCCGACCGCGTAGGTCTGCTCCGCATCGGAGTCGTTGCTGACGGTGAGGGTGACCGCGGCGGGACCGGCCTCGCCCTCGCCGAGCGAGATCGAGGGCTCGCCGACCCGGGTCGTGGCGTGCACCGCGCCGACCATGTCCAGCATGCCCGCCCCCTGGCGGTGGACCGGCTCGAGGTAGCCGGCGTCCGGCATGAGCGACCAGGTCAGCGGGTCGGCGGTGTTCATCATCGCGGTCTTGACGTCCGCGGGGGCGAGCTCGGGTGAGGACTCGAGCAGCAGCGCGGCGGCTCCGGCGACGTGCGGCGCCGCCATCGAGGTGCCCGACATGGAGCCGTGCCCGCCCTGCTCGAGCGGGATGGTGGACCAGATGGAGCCACCCGGCGCGGCCACGTCAGGCTTGAGCTGCAGCTCGGCGGTGAGGCCGTAGGACGAGAAGTCCGAGACGAGTCCCCCGGTGGGGTTCTCGAACACGGCGGCGCCCTCCTGCCAGGCCCAGGTCACGCCACCGGAGGTGAGCGCCTCCTGCAGGGCGAGGCCGTCGTCCTGCCCGATCATCACCACGGGGATGGTGATCGCCGGATCGCCCTCGACGGTCGGGTTCACGACGCCGGGGGCGTTGTTGTAGAGGATCACGGCGTCGTAGCCGGCCTCCTGGCCCGCGAGGGCCTTGAGGTGGAAGGCGCACACGCCGCGCTCGACGAGCAGGGCCTGGCCCGCTCCGGTGGCCGGCGGGACGACGGAGGACTCGCAGCCCTGCGCCGCCTCGGTGCCCGGGGCGCCGGCGGAGATCAGCTCGAGCTCGCCGGAGGTGGGCACGGCGGCGGTGCTGCCGGTCGCCGCGCCGTAGGCGATCTCCCTGCCGGCCGCGGTCGCGTAGGGCGCGCGGCGGTCGGTGTTGTCCACCGAGGCGACGGTGATGGCGCCGGCGGAGACACCGGGAGCGCCGCTGGAGAACGTGCCGGCCACACCCTCGTTGCCCGCGGAGATCACCATGGTGACCCCGCGGTCGGTCATCACGTCGGACATCTGCGCGGTCGGGTAGTCCTGCCAGGTCGCGAAGCTCGCGCCGAGGGACATGTTCACCACGTCGGCGCCGTCGTCCATCGCCTGCTCCATCGCCTGGAGGATCACCTCGGTGCTGCTGGAGCCGTCGCAGCCGAACACCCGGTAGGAGAGCAGGTCCACGCCCGGCGCGACGCCGAGCACGCCCCCGGCGGCGGGGTCGCCGGCGGCGCCGATGATGCCGGCGACGTGGGAGCCGTGGCCGCCGCAGTCGTCGGGGAACTCGTCCGGGGCGACAGGCGTTCCGGCCTCGGAGTCGTAGTCGTCGCCCACGAAGTCGTAGCCGCCGACCACGCGATCGCCCGGGAAGTCCTTCGTCTCGTCGTCCGTGCCGGAGCCGCCGAGATCGGGGTGGTTGTAGTCGATGCCGGAGTCGATCACGGCGACCGTCACGCCCTCGCCGGTGAGGCCGTCGACCTGCTGGACCTGGTCGACGCCGGTCATGGCGTTGCCGTAGACGTCCTCGGGGGCGGCGTCCTGCGGCTCGGGCATCTCCACCTCGAGCACGGGGTAGACCGCGGTCACGCCGGGCAGGTCGCGGAGCTTGGCGACGTCGGTGTCCTCCATCTCGACGGACATCCCGTTCCATCCGGAGACGAAGTGCTCCTGGACCTCCATCGGGATCTCCGCCTCCGCGGCCCGCTGGTGGACGGTCTCCTGCGCACGGGAGTTCGACGAGGCGCTGCCGCCGCGCAGCACGGGCTCGCCCTCGACCTCGACGAGCCAGCGTCCCGGGATCGCGGTCTCCGCCGCGTCCAGGACGTCGTCGGGAGTGGGCGTCTCGACGCCGAGGTCCGAGGCGCTGCCGAGGAGCTCGGGCGTGTCGCCGTCGGCCAGGGCGGGCGGAGCGACCAGCAGGCCCGCCACGAGGGCGGCGCCGGCACCGGCGGCGAGCACGCCGCGGGGTCTGGGCAGATCAGGACGGTTGAGATGCATCGTCGCATTCCTCCGAGGGTGGGAAAAGGTGTGCTGCGCGTCGTTGCACACGGGGAGGCCCGGTGCACACCGGCGTTCAGCATTCCATCATGTGATGCCCAGCTCCGCGGGCGAACCGGGAAATCGGCGCCGTCCGGCACGGCGGCCGTGCCCGATCCGGCCGTATACGCTCGCAGGGTGCCTCACCCGATCGACCCCTCAGCCTCTCCGGCCGTCGAGCCGGCCGGCGGCGCCGCACCGGGTGCCGGGGCGGGCACGACGGGCCCCTCGGAGCGTGCCGTGCGGCGCACCCGTCGTCTCGTCCCCGTGGCCCTCGCGCTGGCGGCGACGCTCGCCTACGGTCTGCTCGGCTCCCAGCAGTTCCACCACCTCGTGGCCCGTTCCTGGGATCTGGGGATCTTCACCCAGCTCGCCCGGGCCTACGGGGAGCTGCGCGCCCCGATCGTGCCGATCAAGGGCGACGAGGTGAACCTGCTGGGCGATCACTTCCATCCGCTGCTGGTGCTGCTGGCCCCCGTGTGGTGGGTCTGGCCGTCGGCCGAGGCCCTGCTGTGGACGCAGGCGCTGCTGTTCGGGGTCTCCGCGATCCCGCTGACCCGCCTGGCGATCGACCGGCTGGGGCCCGGGCTCGGCACGCCGGCCGGCGGCGCGTACGTGTTCTCCTTCGGCCTGCAGTCCGCTGCCGCGGTGCAGTTCCACGAGGTCGCCTTCGCGGTGCCGCTGCTGGCGCTGTCGCTGACGGCGCTGCTGCGCGGCAGGGTGACCGCGGCCGTGCTGTGGGCGGCTCCGCTGGTGTTCGTCAAGGAGGACCTGGGGCCGACCGTCGCGCTGCTGGGGATCCTGATCGCCCTGCGGCACCGCTCCCACCGCCGGGAGGGGGTCGGGCTGGCCTGCTGGGGCGCGGGCTGGTTCGTGCTCTCGACCGCCGTGATCCTGCCGTGGCTGAACACCGCCGGGCAGTACGACTACACCGACAACCTGGGCTCCCCGCTGGAGGTGTTCTGGCCGCCGGTGAAGTGGCTGACGGTGCTCATGCTGCTGCTGGCGGCGGGGCTGATCGGGGGCCGCTCACCGCTGATCTGGCTGATGCTGCCCACCCTGGCGTGGCGCTTCACCGGGACGGTCGAGTTCTACTGGGACTGGTACTGGCACTACAACGCCGTGCTGATGCCGATCGCCCTGGCCGCGCTGCTGGACGCCCTCGGCGACCGACGGACGGGACGGGCCACGGCCTGGTGGCGTCGGGACGCCCCGCGGCCGGGCCGGCGCGTCCGGGGCATCGCGGTCGCGGCGACTGCGGCCGTGACCCTCGCCCTCGGCTCGGCGATGCCGGTGCTGGACGTGCTGCGGCCCTCGATGTGGGAGCCGACCTGGCGCGCCCCGAGCGCGGCGGGAGCGCTCGAGGCGGTGCCCGACGGCTCGGTGCTCGCCGTGGACATCACCCTGATGGCGCACGCCGTGCCGGACCACGACGTGCAGTGGCTGCACGGCCCCAACCAGCGCGTCCCCGACTGCGTGCTCAGCGACCACTACGCCTTCTCCTGGGGAGGGAGCCCGCCGGCGGACACCGCGGACTGGGCGCAGCAGCAGTGGGGCGCGGACTACCGGGAGGTCTACGCGGACGGCGGCTTCACCGTCGTGTGCCGGGCGTAGCGGCACCGCCCGCGCCGTCCTCGCCTCCGCCCGGGCCCTCGCCCTGGCCTGTGGAGCCGTTCCCTGGGCCCGGCGTGCCCTCGTCGGGCGCCGATGTCGAGGGCGGCCCGGACGGGTCAGGTTCGCCGCTCGGCTCGGGAGGGACCGTCCCCTCGGGGCTCGGCTCGTCCGTCGGGTCCGTCGGGCCCGTGGGGTCCTCGGTGGGCGGCTCGGCGGGGTCCTCACCCGCGCCCTCGGTCTGCGGCGGCTCCGACGTCTCGGAGGCCCCCGGGGCGGTCGGGGTGCTCTGTCCCCCGCTGCCCGAGGGCGTCCGCCCGCCGCTCCCGTGCCCGGAGGACGTCCCGCCCGTGCTGCCCGTCCGGCGGGGCGGTTCCGACGAGCCGCGGTCGCGCTCCGTGGGGGACCCGGCCCGCTCGGCGGCGGGGGTCGACGGCTCCGCCGAGGCGGTGGGCTCGCCGGGCGACGGCGTCCCGGCCTCCGTCGGCGCCCCGCTCGGCTCGTACTCCGTCGTCTCGGGTTCCGTCGGCTCGGGCTCCGTCTGCTCGGGCTCCACCGGCTCGGGGGTCGGCGCGGGATCCCGGGTCCCGGCGTCCTGCGCGCCGCCGCCGTCCGACGGGGCCGGAGGCAGCGTCTCCGCCTCGGTGGCGGCGTCGCGGGGATCCCCGGCGAGGGCGGCGAGGGGGCCGAGCCCGGCGGTGCCGAGGCCGGAGAGCGCGCCCACCCCCACGATGCTGCCGATCGCCAGCGCCCGCAGCAGGGACTGCCGGTAGGTGAGCGGTCTCGTGCTGCGGATGCCCGTGGCCCTGCGTCGCACCGTGCTCCCCCGCATCGTGACCCCTTCCGCCCCGCCCCATGTGCTCACAGGTCAGAGTACTGCTCCCGGACCCGCCTCCCCGACCGCTCCGGCGGTCCTCACACGGGATCAGCGCGGTCGATGCCGCTGCGGCGCCCCAGGTGCGGGCGGGGATCGATCTGCGCCTTCGCGCGCTGGCTCCACTCGCGCTCGGCCCGGGCCGAGGCCAGGCGCAGCCGCCAGGGCGAGAGCCGCTCCGCGGCCAGGGCGATCTGCAGGCCGCGCGTGAGCGCCAGGTCCGTGGCCGAGGCGGGCAGGGCGGCCAGCTCCTCGGCCCGCTCGGGCAGCCGGTGCGCGGTTCCGCAGGCGCTCCAGCGGGCGGCGACCTGGAGGATCCGGCTGCGGGTGTCGAGGATCGAGTGGCGGGCCCCGGGGACCTCGAGCAGACGCGCCGTGGGGATCCTCGCGGCGAGGTCGCGAGCGATCTGCGGCGGGGAGATCAGGTCCTGCATGCCGGTGAGCACCAGGGTCGGGGCGGTGATCGCGGGAGCGAGCTCGTGCAGGTCCAGCTGCTCGCCGCGGAACGGCGGCACGGCCCGGGCCTGCTCCGCCTCGTGCAGGAGCGGGTCCAGGGGGCCGCCGTCGGCACGGTGCCCGCCGCCGAGCTCGGTGTGGGCGATGCGGGCGGTCAGGTCGTGCTCGACGAGGTAGGGCGTGGACTGCAGCCAGGCCTGGTTCAGCACCTGGCGCACGCTGGTCCAGGTCAGCGAGCCGCGCCCCACGGCCAGCAGATCCACCAGCTCCCGCACGGCCTGGGGGCCGCCGTGCTCGTGGACGGCCAGCACCACGGGGCCGGCCCGTCGGGCGTCGATCGCGCCCTCCCGGGAGAGCCGGCGCAGGGTGCGGGCGGTGCTGGCGGTGGCCGGTTCGGTGCCGTCCCAGTAGAGGTCCCGCAGGGCCTGCTGCGCGACGGCCTCGTCGCCGGCGCTGGTCAGCGGGGAGTCGAGCACCAGGGAGTGCACGCGCTGCGGGTGGAGGACCGCGAGCACCTGGGCGAGGTAGGCGCCGTACCCGCTGCCCACCACCGCGACCCGTTCCACCCGGGCGTGGTCGAGCACCGCGACCAGGTCCCCGATCACCTCGCGCAGCGATATCGCGTGCGCGGGGAGGTCCTGGCCGGTCGAGTCCAGTCGGGACAGGCCCACCCCGCGGTGCTCCATCATCAGCACGTCGAGCCCGCGGCCGGCGAGGCTGCGGCGCAGCACGTCGTAGGGCAGCACCGAGGCCCGGGCGGGCCCGTCGGGCAGGATCAGCACCGGCACCTGCGGCGCGGCGATGCCCGAGGGCGGCCGCGCCTGCGCCGGCCGCCCCGCCCGCCGGGGCGGGGCGACGGGACGCGGCCGGCGCGGGACCGTGCGCGCGTAGCGCAGCGGGAACAGCCGAGGGTCCTCGGCCGAGAACTCCCGATAGACGGTCATCAGGTCGTTGCGCAGCTGCAGCAGGTCGTCCTGCGCGGACCGGTCGAACAGCTCGGAGGTCAGCGAGCGCGCGCCGGTGTCGGGGACGGGAGCGGTCCTCACGCGCCGGCCCGGCCGTCCCGCTGCGGCGGCCCGGAGCGCCTCGCGGCCGCAGTCACGCCCCGGCCCCGATCGTGCTCCACAGGAAGGTGTACAGCAGGGCGTTCATCCTGGCGGCCTGCTCGTTGGTGGCCGCGCCGCCGTGCCCGCCCTCGATGTTCTCCCAGTAGCGCACGTCGGCCGGGAGGGACTCCATGGCCGCGGTGAACTTGCGGGCGTGCCCGGGATGGACGCGGTCGTCGCGGGTGGAGGTCAGCACGAAGGTGGGCGGGTACTCCCCTGCCCGCTCCTGCGCGAGCAGGTGGTACGGGCTGAAGGTGCGCAGGTGCTCCCAGTCCTCGGTGTCGGGGTCGCCGTATTCGGCCATCCAGGACGCTCCGGCCAGCAGGTGGCTGTAGCGCTTCATGTCCAGCAGAGGCACCTGGATGATCACCGCCCCGAACAGCTCCGGGTACTGGGTGACCATGTTGCCGGTGAGCAGGCCGCCGTTGGAGCCGCCGCGCACGGCGAGGTGGTCGCGGTCGGTGACGCCGCGCTCGAGCAGGTCCTCCGCCACCGAGGAGAAGTCCTCGTAGGCGCGGTGGCGGTGCTCCTTGAGCGCCGCCTGGTGCCAGCGCGGCCCGTACTCGCCGCCGCCGCGGATGTTGGCGAGCACGTAGGTGCCGCCCCGCTCGAGCCACGCCTTGCCGATCCCGCCCAGGTAGGACGGCGTCAGGGAGATCTCGAAGCCGCCGTAGCCGTACAGCAGGGTCGGGCGCGGTCCGGCCTCCCCCGCAGCGCCGTCGTCGAGGCGGGAGATCTCGAAGTACGGGATGCGGGTGCCGTCGTCGCTGACCGCGAAGTGCTGGCTGACGTCGAGGCCCTCGGCGTCGAAGCGGGCGGGGGCGGACTTGACGGGCACCAGCTCCCCGGCCTCCCCGTCGGCCGCGATCCCGGCGAGGTCGCCGAGCCACAGCCGGGTCGGTTCGATGAAGTCGGTGACCGTCACCCACACCTCGTCGTTCTCGTCCGCATCGACCGCGGAGACCCCGATCGCGCCGCGCAGCTCGGGGTACAGGTCGCGCTGCACCCAGCTGCCGTGCTCGTCGCGGGTGTGGACCTCGAGGCGGTGGACGACGTCCTCGAGGATCGACAGCACCACCGTGGTGCGGGTGATGGTCATGTCCGCGAGCGAGGTGGTCTCGGTCGGCTCGAACAGCATGTGCAACTCGGGCTCGCCCGCCTGGAAGCGGGCGAAGTCCCCGACCACCAGGGAGCCGGCCGGGTAGACGGCATCCCCCACCTCCCAGTCGCTGCGCGGGGAGAAGATCCCCAGGTCGCGATGCGCGTTCGCCTCGAGGTCGGCGGGGACGTCGACCGTGGTCAGGGCGGGAGGCTGCTGCGAGCGGTCCACGACGTGGATGGTGGTGTCGTAGAAGGCGTGCGCCTCGATCACCCAGTCGCGCTCCCAGCCGGGGGTGGAGTCGTGGGCGGCGAAGACGGCCATGTCCGTCTCGGCCACCTCGTGGACCAGCTCGGCGTCCTCCAGCGGGGTGCCGCGGCGCCAGATGCGGGCCTGGCGGGCGTAGCCGGAGCTGGTCGTGGTGCCCTCGCCGAAGTCGGTCGCGACCCAGACGGTGTCCTCATCGATCCAGCTCAGGGAGCCCTTGGCCTCGGGCCGCTCGAAACCGCCCTCGTCGGCGCCGACGAACCGGCGGGTCTCGAGGTCGAACTCGCGGGTGACGTCGGCGTCGGAACCGCCGTGGGAGAGGTCGATCAGGGCGTGGCGGTAGGGCTCGCCCTCTGCGGGGCGCAGCAGGCGGGCCCCGTGCCACACCCAGTCCTCGCCCTCGGCCTCGTTGAGCGCGTCCACGTCCAGCAGCACGTCCCAGTCGGGATCGTCCGTGCGGTAGGAGTCCAGGGTGGTGCGGCGCCACAGCCCGCGCTCGTGCTCCGCATCGGTCCAGAAGTTGTACAGGAAGTCCCCGCGCTTGGTGACGCCCGGGATGCGGTCCTTCGCATCGAGGATCTCGAGGATCTCGGCCTGCAGGGTCGCGGCCAGCGGCGCGCCCGACGGGTCCTGCGGATCGGCGACCGCGTCGAGCTCGGACTCGGTCGCGGCGTTGTGCTCTCGCACCCAGGCCAGGGCGTCCTCGCCGGTGACCTCCTCGAGCCACAGGTGGGGGTCGGTGCTGCCGTCGGCGGCGGGGAGCTGCGGGGCGGGATCTGTCATCGGTTCTCCTCATGGAAGGCGGTGAAGTCGGTCAGGGTGCTCGTCCAGGCGGTCTTCCAGGCCTCCCGGGCCTCGGCGGTCCCGATGCCCTTGTGCTCGAGCCCGAGGGTGCTGCGCGCCTCGTCCTTCGCGGCGATGTTCACCGAGAGCCTCGAGCCGTCGCCGGCCGCCGCGCGCCAGTAGCGCCATCTCCCGGTCCCGGTGAGGCGCGGCTCGGCCAGGCCCAGCTCCTCCCGGCGCTCCGGGCCCATGAAGGCGTCCCAGCTCTCGCGCACGGAGTCGGGGTCACCGGGCACAGTGCGGGAGGCGGAGGCGGCGAAGTCCCCGTCACGGCTCTGGCCCTCCACGCGGCGCCCGATGACCTGTTCGTAGGCCACGGTCACGCCCTGCGCCCACCACGGGCCGATCTCCCACCGCTCGGGCAGCAGTCGGGCGATCGCGGCATGGTCGAGCTCGCGGCCGCCGGCCTCGTCGAGCCGCCGGGTCCACTCGTCCAGCGGCACCCCGGTGCCCGCCGCGATCCGGGCGGCATGGGGGTGCTCCTCGGGGGCGATGTCCATGGCCCCACCCTACGGTGACGAGGACGACTCCGACGCCCCGACGCCGCCGTCGGCCCGCCGCACCGCCGCATGGAAGACTCGCGCCATGAGACGTCGTCATCTGCTGGCCCTCGCCCCGGCCGCGGCGCTCGCCGCCTGCACGGCCCAGGAACCCCGCACGCCGGACACCGGTGCGAGCGACGGCGGGGGCGCGGAGCCCACGACGCGCACCTCGGACCCGGCCGCGGATCCGACGAGCGAGGCCACGACCGCCCCGCCGAGCGCGGCGGAGCTGCTGCTCGAGGACCTCTCCCCCCGCGAGCTGGCCGGTCAGCTGGTGCTGGTGGGGATCCCGGCCGGCACGGAGATCCCGGAGCCCGTGCTGACCGAGCACCACGCCGGCGGGATCTTCCTGCTGCAGGTGTGGGAGAGCGCCGAGGCGGTCGAGAGCACGGTCGCGACGGCCCGCGAGCGCTCCCGCGCCGACCTCCCGCCGCTGGTCGCCGTGGATCAGGAGGGCGGTCAGGTGAGGATGCTGCGCGGGGACGCCGCCCGCCGCACCCCCTCGCCCGAGGAGCTGGGCGCCCAGGGCCCGCAGGCGGTGGCCGAGGCGTACACGAGCATCGGCGAGGACCTCGCCGCCCGCGGCATCCAGGTGGCCCTCGCCCCCGTCGCCGACGTGGTCGATCCGGACCTCGGGGACGCCAACGCGCCGGTCGGGGAGCTGGGGCGCGGGTTCGGGACCGAGCCGGAGGCGGTCGGGGCGTGCGTGGCCGCGGCGACGGAGGCGCTCGCGGACCAGGGCGTGGCCGCGACCCTCAAGCACTTCCCGGGGCTGGGCCGCGTCGAGGAGAACACCGACTTCTCGGCCGAGGGCATCGAGGACCCGGTCACCGACGCCGGGGACCCGTTCCTGGACTCCTTCCGGGCCGGGATCGACGCCGGGGCGGGCCTGGTGATGATGTCCTCGGCGGTCTACCCGCACCTGGAGCCGGACGTGCCCGCGATGTTCTCGGCCGCGGCCATCGACGATCTGCTGCGCGGCGAGCTCGGCTTCACCGGCCTGGTGCTCTCCGACGACATCGGCGTCGCGGAGGCGGTCGCCTCGGTGCCGGTGCCCGAGCGGGCCGCACGGCTGCTCGCGGCCGGCGGCGACGTGGTGCTGACCGCGGACGCCTCGCTCACCGGCGAGCTCGTCGACGCGATCGAGGCCTGGGCCGCGCAGGGCGAGGAGCAGGCGCGGCGGGTGCGGGAGTCCGCCGGCCGGATGCTCGCGCTCAAGGAGGAGCTGGGGCTGCTCGAGGGGTGAGGGCCGGGCGGCTCAGGTGTCCAGCGTGATCAGGTGGTTGAGCGGGCCATGACCGCCGGAGCGCCGGGAGAGCGTCCAGTCCTGCGCGTTCTCGGTGGCGCTGGCGACGAACTCGCGCGCCGAGGCGACGATCGTGACCAGGTCGTCGTCGGTCCCGGCCTCGCCGATCTCCCTCAGCTGCCCGGCCCGGTCGAAGCCGGCGATGCGGGCGAGCTGCGCGGCGATCGCGGCCGACAGGGTCGAGCCGGCTCCCCGCACCCGACGGTCGGGGACCCGCTGTGCGCGCAGCAGGTCGGTGCCGCCGTCGTGGACCAGCAGGTCCACCACGTCCTCCCCCTCCAGGCGCCCGCCGGTGATCAGCACCGCACCGGGGCCCTTCGCCTGCAGCGCGAGCGCCTGCTCCCGCAGCTCGTCGATCGAGGTCGCCAACGGCCGGCCCAGCAGCTGCGCGGCCTCCGCCATGTTCGGTGTCAGCACGTCCGCCAGCGGCAGCAGCTGCGCGCCGAGCGCCGCCGCGCCCTCGGCGCTGATCAGCGGGGTGCCGTGGGCGCTGACCATGACGGGGTCCAGGACGATCCGCCCCAGGCGGCCCCGGTGCGCCCGCACGGCCTCGGCGACCGACTCCACCACGGCGGCGCTGCCCAGCGCCCCGATCTTGGTGGCGTCCAGCCGGAGGTCCTCCGCCACGGCGTCGATCTGCCCGCGCACGACGTCCGGCGGCAGCGGATGGGTGCCGTGGACCCGGTGGGCGGTGACGGTGGTGACCATGGTGACCGCGCTGGCCCCGTAGGCGCCCAGCGCGGTGAACGTCTTGAGGTCCGCCTGCAGGCCGGCGGCCCCGTCGGACTCCGAGGCGGCGATCGTCAGGACGAGGGGCGGGCGCATGCAGTCTCCATCTCTCGGGGTCCCGGGCTCCATCGGCGGCGCGGAGCCGGGCAGGGCGCGGCGCGGGGCCTGCTCCGTGAGCGGAGGGTACCAACCGCGCCTGGCCTCTCCCTCCGGGTGCTGGAACTATCCTGGTCCCCGAGGCGCGTGCCGGGCGTGCGAGAATCGCTCGGGGTGCAGTCACGGGGTGCTGTCCGGGTGACGGCGCCCCCGGGGCCGGGGAGGTGAGGATGAGCCAGGGACCAGGTGGCGAGCAGGAGCCGACGGACTCCGGCCTGCCCGACTTCTCGGCGTCGTCCTCCGCCGGTCTGCCCCGCTTCGACGACGGCCGCGGACCGGCCACCCTGGGTGCGCCGAGCGACCGCGCCCTGCACCGCTCGCGCCTCACCATGCTCGCCGTCATCGGCGGTTCGGTGGTGGTGCTGGCCGTGATCGCGCTGGTCCTGTCCCAGACGGTCTTCCGCTCCGTGCTGGAGGACCCGGGCCCGACGGCGTACCCGACCGGGGACCGCTCGGCCGGGGGCCAGTCCGAGTACGTGCCCGATCCCGAGGAGCCGGAGATCGCCCCTCCCCCTCCGATCTTCACCCAGGCGCCGACCACCGAGTGCACCGTGCCGGGGTACACCGAGCCCGCACCAGCCTCCGGCCCCGGGAAGGTGCGCGGCGGCGACCTCGAGTACACCCTTCCCGAGACGTGGGGCACGGGCTGGTACACGGACTCGCTGCCCTACCTCACGGAGATCGGCGCCGACGCGCGCAACATCGAGGGCGACTGGTACAGCGTGGTCAACCTGGGCCGCGTCACCTTCCCCGAGGACGAGGGCGGCTACCCCGGCCTCGAGAACGCCTCCGTCGCGATCTTCCAGTGCTACGCCACCACCTCGGGGGTGGTCTCCCACTTCGGCGAGCACCCGGAGGTGACCGACTACCGCTCCGAGGCCCTCACCGTGGACGGCGAGGCCGCCTGGATCGTCCAGGCCACCTACCACTTCGAGGATCCGGAGGTGCTGGAGACCTCGAGCGCCTCGATCGTCACCTCGATCGTGGTCGAGACGCCGGAGGGACCCAGCGCCCTGGCCAGCGATGTCGCCGCCGACCAGCCCGACCACGTCCAGGACCTCGAGGACATCATCGCGAGCCTCGACGTCGTCGAGTGACCGCAGGCCCGGACCGAGACACCCGCCGAAGGAGCCACCGTGCACACCGGACCGCAGTTCCCCACGACCCAGCAGTCCTCGCCCGGCCCCGGCGGCCGCGGCACCGCCCTGCTCATCGGCGGGATCGCCTTCGCCGTCGTGTTCCTGCTGGTCGTGGGGACGACCGTCGCCTATCTGGTCTTCCGACCGGGCGGCGGAGGCGGTGCGGAGGCCGGCACCTCCCCGGCCACCGAGTCGGCGAGCGTGACGGAAGCGGGGACGGACGGCACGGAGACCTCCGCCTCCCCGACCGAGGTCGAGGCGGAGCGCTGCTGGACCCCGGAGCCGAAGCGCACCTCCGACAACCCCTCCGGCAAGCTGCGCGGCGGTGGCCTGCAGTACATCCCGCCGGCCGTCTACGACCAGCGCGGCACCCCCCGCGGCATCGCCTACACGAACGATCTGCAGGGCGCGCAGGCCCACGTCGAGGACTCCTGGTACTCGACCACCTTCGTGGGGAAGGTCGAATGGCAGCCCGGCATCGAGTACCCGGGCGCGGAGATCGCCTCGCAGACGATCGTGGACTGCATGTTCTACGCGAACATCTGGGGCGAGACCCAGGGCCGCTCGCTCGATGACGAGATCACCGAGCCGGTCACGATCGCCGGGATCCCCGGGTACCGCACCACGGCCGTGGTGAACTTCGCCTCCGACCCGCTGGAGAGGACCGACGCGACCGAGCTGGTCGTGGTGGTGCTGGAGACGGACCAGGGACCGAGCGTCTTCGGGGCGGACACGGCGATCGGCGTGACCGAGCACGAGGAGGCCGTGGACGAGGCCTACGAGTCGCTCACCGGGATCTCCTGAACCGCCTCAGACCACGGCCGAGGCCAGGCGGCAGATGTTGTCCAGCACCTGCATCACGCGCGGGCGCTCCCGCCACTGCTCGAGGGTGAGCTCCGTGCTGCGGGAGCGGTAGGTCGCCTCCACCGCGCGGATCTTCTCCATCGCGTCGGTCCCGCCGATCATGAGCGAGCACTCCATCTGCAGCAGGAACGAGCGGATGTCCATGTTCGAGGAGCCGATGACCGTCACGGAGTCGTCGATGCTCACGTGCTTGGCATGGAGGATCGTGGGCGCCCGGTACAGCCAGATCTTCACCCCGGCCTCCAGCAGCACCGAGTAGTAGGAGCGCTGGGCGTGGAAGACCAGGAACTGGTCGCCGACCTCGGAGACGAACAGCTCCACCTCGACGCCGCGCCGTGCGGCGGTGACCAGGGCCGAGAGCATCGACTCATCGGGCACGAAGTACGGGGAGACCGCGACGATGCGCCGGGTCGCGGAGTAGAACAGCTGGTTGAACAGCAGCAGGTTGTTCTCCGCGACGAAGCCGGGGCCGCTGGGCACCAGCTGGCACTCGTACGTGCCCGAGGTGTCCGGGGAGCGCTTGACCACCGTCACCTCGGGCAGCATCTGCTCGGACTCGTAGTACCAGTCGGTGGCGAACAGCAGGTTCAGCTCGGAGACGATCGGGCCGCGGAACCGCGCCATCGTCTCCTGCCAGTGCAGCCCGCGGCGGATGTTCGAGCGCTTGTTGTAGTGGGCGGCGATCATGTTCTGGCTGCCCATCCATGCGAGCTCGCCGTCGACGATCACCATCTTGCGGTGGTTGCGCAGATCGGGCCGCTGGAAGGCGCCGTCGCGGATCGGCTGGATCGGGTTCATCGGATAGTGCTCGATGCCGTGGGCATCGAGCGCGCGGCGCATCGCCCGGTACTGCGTGCCGTGGCTGAGGGCGCCCCAGTGGTCGTAGAGGACCCGCACCGCGACCCCGGCGTCGGCCCGCTCCCCGAGCGCCGCGAAGAAGTCCTCCGTGCTCTCGTCGAGCCCCATGATGTAGAAGAGCACGTGCACGCTCTCGCGCGCGGAGCGCACGTCGGCGGCCATCGCCGCGATCGAGGTGTCGTAGTCGATCTCGAGGTCCGCGGAGTTGTTGCCGGTCAGCGGGAAGGCGCCGAGCTCACGGTTCAGCCGGACCGCGGACTGCATCCAGCTGGGCACGTCCGGGTCCAGCTCGCTGTCGGGGATGTTCTGGGCCCGCACCCGCATCAGGCGGTTGATGATCCGCTGCTTCTCGCGCCGAGGGCGGGGCAGCTGGGCCTTGCCCAGCATCAGGTACAGCGGGAAGCCCACCAGCGGCAGCACCATGATCGCCAGCAGCCAGGCGATCGCCGAGCCGGGTCGGCGGTTGCGCGGCACGAAGATCAGGCTCACCAGGCGCAGCGCGACGTCGACGGTCCAGTAGACGTACGGGAGCACGAGGGCTCCGTGGTCCAGCGCCCATTGCCAGGCCTCGCTCATCGACCATCCTCTCCCGGGAGCGCAGAACGGCGGGCCCCGGAGGGACCCGCCGTTCAGCATACGGGGGCGGATCGCTCCGCACCCCGGCCGGTTCAGTCGCCGCGCAGGATCGAGAGGATGCGCAGGATCTCGATGTACATCCAGATCAGGGTGACCGCGAGGCCGAAGGCGATGCGCCAGGCGTACTTGCGCGGGACCCCGGCCTCGGTGGCGTGCTGGACGTCCTCGAAGTCCATCACCAGGGAGTAGGAGGCCATCACGACGGCGATGCCGCCGATGACCAGCCCCAGCCAGCCCTCGCGCATGTTCTGGCCCAGCAGCAGCATCGAGCCGATGTTGACCAGCACGAAGATGCCGTAGGCGATCATCGCGACGAGGAAGATCTTGTTCAGGCGCGGCGAGGTGCGCAGCACCCCGAGGCGGAACAGCACCAGCACGGTGCCGGCGACGGCGAGGGTGCCGCCCACGGCCTGCAGCACGATGCCCGGGTAGGCGGCCTCCATGGTCGCGCTGATGCCGCCGACGAACATGCCCTGCAGCAGGGCGTAGGCGAGCACCAGGACCGGCGAGGGCTGCCTCGAGAAGGCGCCGATCAGCCCGGTGACGAGACCGCCGATCGCGCCGACCACGAGAGCGATCATGGCGATGGCGAGGCCCGCCTGGGCGCCGGCGGGGCCGGCGACGAGGAGCAGCGCGTACGGCAGGAGCGCGATGGCGCCGCCGACCACGACGACCGTGCCGAGCGTGGCGGTGATCGCGTTCAGCGCGTCCCGGAAGGTCATCCGGCCGGTGTCGTGGCCGGTCGCGGAGGGACGGGCGTACATCGCCTCGAGGGAGTCGCTGTGCTGCGCTCCCGTGGGGGCGAAGCCCGAGGACCACTGCGTGTCCGGGGCGGGGGCGTTCTGGGCGGTCTGTCCGAAGCGGGGGGCGCTGTGGTTCGCGCCGCCGCGCACGGCCGGGTCGCGGCCGAAGACGACGTTGTGGCGTGCCATGTGACTCCTCACGTGGGATCGGGGGTCCGTGGCGGACGCCGTGGGGCGACCGTGGACCGACCCGGTCATCGTACCGTCGCTTCCCGAGATCCCGCTGGGTGCGCGCTCCGCCCTGGGCGAAGCGCACGGCGGCCCGGGCGTCGGCCCGCGGTCAGCGCGCGGCGGCGGCGAGCGCCTGGTCGAGGTCGTCGAGGAGGTCCCCCACGTCCTCGATGCCGACGCTCAGGCGCAGCAGCTCGTCGGAGATCCCCGCCGCGCGACGCGCCTGATCGGTCATGGCCTCGTGCGTCATCGTGGCGGGGCGGCAGATCAGCGTCTCGACGCCGCCGAGGCTCACCGCGTAGGCGGGCAGGCGCAGCGCGCGCAGGAAGGCGAGGCGGTCCAGCCCCGCGGCCAGCTCGAAGGAGAGCACCGCACCCGGTCCCGCGGCCTGGGAGGCGTGGAGGCGGGCCTCCTCCTCGCTGTACGAGCCGGGGAAGTTGACCCGGGCGACGTCCTCGCGCCCGCGCAGGTGCGCCACGATCGCCTCGGCGTTGGCCTGCTGGCGCTCGAGCCGCAGCGGGAGGGTCTTGATCGCCTGGATCAGGCGGAAGGAGTCCTGCGGGGCGAGCACCCCGCCCTGCGCCTTCTGCGCGAGCGCGAACGCCTCGGCGAGCGCGTCATCGTTCGTGGTGACGGCGCCGGCCAGCAGGTCGGAGTGCCCGGCGAGATACTTCGTGGCGGACTGGATGACGACGTCGGCGCCCAGCTCCAGGGGCCGCTGCAGCACCGGCGACATGAACGTGTTGTCGACGATCACCAGGGCCCCGTGGCGGTGCGCGAGCTCGGCGACGCGGCGCAGGTCGGTGATGCGCAGCGTGGGGTTGGCGGGGGTCTCGACGAAGACTGCCCGGGTGGTGGGCGTGAAGTCCGCATCGGTGAGGGCGCCGAGGTCGTCGACGAAGCGCCCGGTGACGCCGCGGCCGGGCAGCACCAGGTCCACGAAGCGGTAGGTGCCCCCGTAGACGCTCGCCGGCAGCAGCACCTCGTCGCCGACGGCGAGGGTCGACAGGGCCGCGGCGGTCGCGGCCATCCCGGAGGCGAAGGCGAAGCCGTGGTCCGCGCCGTCGAGGGCGGCCAGCACCGTCTCCAACTGGGCCCGGGTGGGGTTGGAGGCGCGCTGGTAGGCGTAGGCGCCGTCCTCGGCAGCCGGGTCGAGCTCGAAGGTCGAGGCCAGGTGGACCGGCGGGACCACGGCCCCGTGCTCGAAGTCCTTCAGGGTATGCACGGCGGCGGTCCGGATGTGCACGGCGGCTCCTCGTTCCTCGGGTCGGTGTCCCCGCCACCGTAGGCCTGTGCGGGCACGGGCCCCGGGGTCCGTGACCGTTTGTGACGGCCCGGCCGACGGGACGTCGCCCCGCGCGGGGTCAGACGCCGGCCATCGCCGGGATCCTCACGGTGGTGGCCTCCGGCTCGGCGGCCCTGTCCTCCGAGGCGTCCTCCTCCGCGATCACGGGGATCGAGCCGGTGTAGGTGCGCTCGTGCTCGCGCAGCACGGCCAGGGTGCGGCGGGACCGCACCCGCAGCGCCGCCAGGGTGGCGAGGACCAGGGCGAAGCCGGTGCTCGCCAGGACGATCGCGACGACCATCGGGGCCCGGAAGCCGAGCCCGCCGGCGATCACCGCACCGCCCAGGGCGGCGCCGAGCGCGTTGGCGACGTTGAACGCGGCGTGGTTCAGGGAGGCGCCGAGCACCTCGGAGCGGTGCGCCACCCGGATCAGCCAGGTCTGCAGCGCCGGGTTCAGCACGGAGTTCGCGGCGTTGACGACGAAGAGGCCGATGATCAGCCCGGGCAGCGAGCCCGGCGCGGCGAGGAACAGCCCCACGAGCGCGGCGATGTAGACCGGGAACCCGAGCAGCAGAGTGCCGCGCAGCGAGCGGTCGGTGGTCACACCGCCCAGCACGTTGCCCAGCGTCATGCCGAGACCGGCTGCCGCGAGCACCCACGGCACCATGCCCGCCGACGCGCCGGAGACCTGGGTGGTGATGTCCGCGACGTAGCTGAACACGGCGAAACCGCCGGCGAAGCCCACGGCCGCGATGCCCATGACGACCCACAGCTGCACACGGCGCAGCGCGAGGAGCTCGTCGACCGCGCGGCGTCCCGGCACGGCCGGCTGCGGCGGCACGGCCCAGCGCAGGGCGAGCACCGTGGCCGCGAAGATCCCGGCGATCACCAGGTAGACGGTCCGCCATCCGGCGACCTGGCCGAGGGCCGTCATCAGCGGCACGCCGACGAGGTTCGCGACCGTCAGCCCGGACAGCGCCACGGCGACGCCCTTGCCCTGGCTGCCCGGGCCCATCAGGGAGGCGGCCAGCAGCGAGGCGACCCCGAAGTAGGCGCCGTGCGGCAGCCCGGCGAGGAAGCGTGCGGCCATGGTGAGCTCGAAGGTGGGCATCAGGGCCGACAGCACCGTCCCGACGACGAGCGCGACGGCCAGGGCGGTGATCATCGAGGTGCGGCTCCAGCGCACCGACAGCAGCGCGAGCACCGGGGCACCGACGACCACGCCCAGCGCGTACGCGGTGATCAGGTGGCCGGCACGGGCGATGCCCGCGTCCGGATCGGAGGCCATCTGGGCGCCGAGGAGTCCGTCGGCGATGCCGGGCAGCAGGCCCATGGTGGCGAACTCGGAGGCGCCGATGCCCACCCCGCCGAGGGCGAGGGCGAGCAGGGCGAGGGTGCGGCGGACTGCGGAGAGCTCGTGAGGGGCGGTGCTCGCGGTCTCCTCGGGCGGCGGGGCCGGGCGGGTGGCGGCGGTGAGCGTCATGGTGGTCCTCGACGATCGGAGGTGCAGGGGCGGGAGGGCGTCGTCGACCGAGGAGCCACAATAAGCCAACGCTGTTGCGTTACGTCAAGGGGGCGCGGGACCGGATCCACGTCACACGGGGACTCGCCCTGCCGGGCAGGGCTCGGCGGACCGTGCGGGATGCCTGCTCGTGGGAGGATGAGCGCCGTGAGACCGACCGGACCGCTGGACCGCGTGGCGGGCGCCCATGACGCCGCCGTGCTGGCCGTCGCCCGGCGCGGCGAGCCCGTCTCGCGCGCCGGTCTCGCGGCCGCCCTGCAGGTCACGCCCCAGGCGATCTCGAAGATCCTCACCCGGCTGATGGAGCGCGGGCTGATGGCCGAGAGCGGCACCTTCTCCTCCGGGCCGGGCAAGCCCACCACGCTGTACCGGATCGTCCCCGAGTCCCGCCGGGCGATCGGCCTGCACCTGACCCGCTCGCAGCTGCACGGGGTCGTGGCGGACCTCACCGGGCAGGTGATCGAGCGACGCAGCGTCGAGATCGACCCGGGCCGGCCGGTGCCGGCGCTGATCGCGGAGCTCGCCGCGACGGCGCGCGAGCTCGCACGCCACGGCCGGGGCGAGCTGCTGGGCGCGGGCGTCGGGATGCCCGGGCCGGTCGATCCCGAGGAGGGCGTCTACCGCGGCTCGGCCTCCTCCGCGGATGCATGGGCCGGGGCGCCGATCCGCGCCCTGCTGCTCGAGGAGCTCGCCCTGCCGGTCCACCTCGACCACGATTCGCGCGCGGCGCTGGTCGGTGAGAGCTGGTCCCAGCCGGGGCTGCTGGACAACGCCGCCCTGGTGCTCGCCGACGAGGGTCTGGGCGCGAGCCTGCGCCTGGACGGCGCGATGGTGCGCGGCGCCCACTCCCAGGCCGGGGAGATCGGGCACACGGTGGTGCGGCTGGACGGCCTGCCGTGCCCCTGCGGGCGGCGGGGCTGCGCCCAGGAGGAGTACCTCGCCGCGGCCGCCGCCGGGGACCAGGCCCTGGCGGCCCGGGTGCTGGCGAGCGTGGTGCTGGACCTGGTGCGGCTGGTGGACGTGGACCGGGTGGTGCTCGGCGGGCGCTCCGTCTACACGCACCACCGGGCGACGATGGAGGCGGTCCGACGGGCGCTCGACGAGGGTCTGCGCGCCGAGGCGCGCGTGCACGTCGAGGTGCTCCTGTCCACCCGTGGGGTCGACCTGATCGCCGCCGGTGCCGCCTGCCAGGTGCTCGAGCACGAGTACGGCCTGCCGACCGCGCTGGTGGGTCCGGAGACGGACTGAGCGGCGGCGCGGGGCGTGCGCTCAGGCGGGGCGCGCACCGAAGATCGCCGAGCCGACCCGGACGATCGTCGCGCCCTCCTCGACCGCGATCTCGAGGTCGCCGCTCATGCCCATCGACAGCTCCGTGAGCTCCTCGGCGCCGAGCTGCGCGCGAACGGCGTCCCGCAGCTCCCGCAGCTGACGCAGGGAGGCGCGGACCGCGGCGGCGTCGCTCGTGTTCGCGCCGATCGTCATCAGGCCCACGGGCCGCAGCGCAGAACTCGCCCGCAGCCTCTCGACCATCGGGGCGATCGCCCGGGTCGTCGGGGCGAAGCCGCCCTTGGAGTCCTCGCCGGAGGTGTTGACCTGCACCAGCACGTCCCGCTGCACCCCCGCCGTCCCGGCGCGGCGCTCGAGCGCATCGGCGATCCCCTCGCGGTCCACGCTGTGGATCGTCCCGGCGAAGGCGACCACGTCGCGCGCCTTGTTGGTCTGCAGGCGGCCGATGAAGTGGCGGGGCACGCCGTTGTCCGCCAGCAGCGGATCGGCGTGCTTGGCGATCTCCTGCGCGCGGTTCTCGCCCACCGCGATCCGGCGGTCCCGCTCGCGCAGCAGCTCCACCGCGACGGCGATCTCCGCCGGGGTGCGCATCTTGGTGGCCAGCAGCACGGTGATCCCGCGGCCGTCGCGGCCGACCCGTCCGGCGGCGGCGTCGATGCGCGCGAGCACGTCGTCCAGGCGTGCGGCGAGCTGCTCGCGGTGCTCGTTCGGCAGGGAGGTGTCGTCGACGGAGGAGGTCATGGGGTCCATTGTGGCCGACGACGGGCCCCGCGCGGGATCCTGCCGCGCGTGCCCCCACCGGGACTCGAACCCGGACTGTGCCGATTTTAAGTCGGCCGCCTCTGCCGATTGGGCTATGGGGGCGCGGAGGCGCACCCGTGACCCCGGAGCGCCTCCCAGCGGGCCACCCTATGCTGGAACGCATCATGACCGCTGTGATCCGGTCCCTCGCGGACTCCCTGCGACGGTTCGGCGACGAACGCCTCGAGGCCCTGCTCGTCGCCCGACCGGATCTCGCCTCGCCCCTGCCCCGCGGGATCGGCCCGCTCGCGGCCCGCGCCGCGGGGGCCACCTCCGCCCGCCGCGCCCTGGAGGCGCTGACCCTGCCCGAGCTGCACCTGGTGGAGGCCCTCGCCGTGCTCGAGGACGGCAGCTCCCCCTCGCAGCTGGCCGCCGCGGTCTCCTCCGATGCTGCGACCATCGCTCCCGCCCTCGAGCGCCTGATCACGCTCGCCCTGGTCTGGGGCGAGGACGAGCTGTCCCTGATCCGCCCGCTGCGCGAGGGCCTGCGCACCCCGGCGGGGCTCGCCGCCCCCTCGCCCGAGGACCCGTCGGCCGAGGAGGCCCGCCTCCGCGTGGACCGGGCGCGGCGGGAGCATCCCGAGGCGCTCGAGGCGCTCGCCTGGGGGCCGGCCGTCGTCACCGGTCACGGCCGGCTCGCGCGGGACCTGCAGGCCGCCGGCATCCTGGTCCCCGACGGGGAGACGCTCCACCTGCCCCGGCCGGTCCACCTCGCGCTGCGGGACGGCCGGGTGCGGCGCAGCCACGCCGCCCAGCGCCCCGCCCCCACCGGCCCCGAGCGCACGGAGCGGGTCCCCGGCTCCCGCACCGCACAGGCCGTCGAGCACGCCTTCGAGGCGCTGCGCCTGCTGGGCACCGTCCGCAGCTTCGACGAGGACCCTCCCGGCGTGCTGCGCCGCGGCGGGCTCCCGCAGCGCGACCTGCGACGGCTCGCCGACCGGGCGGGCACGACCGTGCCGGCCCTCGCGACCGTGCTGCAGTCCGCCTGGCAGGCGGGCCTGATCGGGCACGACGGCCAGGAGTGGCATCCCACGAGGGACTGGGACGCCCACCGGCAGCTGCCCGCCGAGGAGCGCTGGGCCGAGCTGGTGCTGGCCTGGGCCCGCGGGCACCACCTCGCCGCGGTGGTCGGCACCCCGGACTCCTCCGGCACCGGCCGCTCGCTGCTGTCCGACCTCACCCGCCGCGACGGGGTGCGCACCCGCCGCGGCAGCCTGCTGCGCGTGCTGCGCACCTCCCCCACCCTCGAGGCGACCGAGGAGTCGCTGGCCGCCGCGCTGGCCTGGGCGTTCCCGCTGGTCCCGAGCGAGGTGATCCAGGAGGAGACCGCGGCGCTGCTGCTCGAGGGCGAGGTGCTCGGCGTGATCGGGGACGGGACGCTCACCGTGCTCGGGCAGGAGCTGGTCCTCGCCCTGGACGAGGAGATCACCAGCGCCGACGAGCGGCTCGCCTCCGTGCTGCGGGAGGCGGCCCCGCCGCCGGTCGAGGAGGTGCTGCTGGACGCGGACCTCACCGTCGTGATCCCGGGGCGGCCCGCCGAGTCCCTGCTGCCGCTGCTGGACTGGACGGAGCCGGTCTCCCGCGGCGGTGCGCTCACCCTGCGCTTCACCACCGCGTCCGTCCGCCGCGCCCTCGGGGACGGCCGTGACGCCGACGCCCTCCTCACCCTCCTGGAGGGAGCCTCCCGCTCCCCCGTGCCGCAGTCGCTGGGCTACCTGCTGCGCGACGAGCAGCGCCGGCACGGCCGCGTGCAGGTCTCACGGGCCACCACCGTGCTCACCGCGGAGGCGGAGGTGCTCGACCTGCTGCAGGCCGCTCCCGAGGCCTCCCCGCTCGGCCTGCACCGCCTCGCGCCCACCGTCGCCGTCACCCTCTCCGATCCCGGATTCGCGCTGCAGGTGTCCCGTCAGGCAGGGCTCTCCCCGCAGGCGGTGGGCCCCGACGGCCGGCCCGTCGCGGAGGAGCTCACGCATTCCCTCCGCGGCGGCCCCGTCGAACCGGACCTGGTCACGATCGAGAGCCCCGAGCTGAAGGTCCCCGCGGCGGAAGCGGTGGCCCGGCTCCGGGCCGCGGAGGAGGGCGGCGCCGACCTCTCCGTCACCGACCGTCTGCTGGACGCGATCGCCCGCGGCGACGAGATCCCGCTCGGCATCGTCGACGGCCGCGGCGGCGTGGTGGTGAAGCAGGCCCGGCCCCTCTCCCTCGAGGGCGGCAGGCTGCGGGCCCGCGAGGCCGGGCACGACGAGGAGTTCACGGTGCTGGTGCACCGGGTGACGCTCGGCTGACCCTCCGTGACCAGCCCGGGGATGGGGACTGCTCCCCATGGTGAGGGGCCATGACGCCCACGTAGAATCTCGTTCGCCAGGGCCGGGACGACAGCGGCCCCGACCAGGGACCGGGCCGCTCCGCGCTCGGGACACGATCATCAGGAAGAAGGAGATTCCCATGACCGCACCCCACGCGGGCTACGACATCGAAGGCATCAAGAAGAAGGCCCTGATCTGGACCATCGTGGGCTTCCTCTGCGGCGGCATCATCGCCGGCGTCCTCGGCCTGCTCGGCTACCTCAAGGCCGATCAGGAGCCGGAGACCGCGCAGAAGTTCACCAAGTGGGCCATGATCATCACGATCATCGTGATCGTGCTCTACGTGCTCCTCTTCGTCGGAAGCCTGGCGCTGGGCGTGTTCAGCGCCTCGGTCACGACGTACTGATCGCCGCACGCCTGACGCAGAGAAGGCCCCGGACCTGCAGGTCCGGGGCCTTCTCATGCTCGCAGCACGTCGATCAGTCCTGCGTCGTCTCGCGTCGGTCCTGGGTCCACTCCACGT
>CAZHSL010000004.1:22879-29978 GCA_964535185.1 uncultured Corynebacterium sp. | reverse complement strand
GGGCTGTCCGTCGGCCCTCGAGTTAGAGTCACCGGCTCCGTGATGCCGCTCACACCTGGCCGTGGATCCCCGCTCTTCTGGTCAGGGTGAAACTAACCTCCTCGTTACCAGTAAAGGTCGCGATGACTTTAACAGGAGGTGCCGTGGTCAGCGCTCCGATCTCCCTGGCGGTGTCGACCGTCATCTTCGCGCTGCGCCCGCATCCTCGGACGCGTCTGCCCGTGCTGTGGGTGCCGCTCGTGCGCCGCATCCGGCAGCCCCACCAGGGCCTCTGGGCGCTGCCCGGGGGACCGCTCGGCGCCCGCGAGGGGCTCGCGGAATCGGCCGCACGGACGCTGCAGGAGACCACCCGGCTCAGTCCCCGCTACCTCGAGCAGCTCTACGCCTTCGGCGGGCTGGACCGGGCACCGACCACGGCCGAACGCACCGTCTCGGTCGTCTACTGGGCTCTGGTGCGCCCCCAGGAGGCCGATGCCGGCGCCGTCGGCGTGAACGTGCAGTGGTTCGTCGCCGACGAACTGCCCGAGCTCGCCTTCGACCACTCCCTGATCGTCGAGTACGCCCTGTGGCGGCTGCGCAACAAGGTCGAGTACTCCCGCATCGCCGCCGCCTTCCTCGGTGAGAGCTTCACCCTCGCCGAGCTGCGCGGCGTCCACGAGGCGGTGCTCCAGCGCCGCCTCGACCCCGCGAACTTCCGCCGCCAGATCGAGGCCTCCGGACGGCTCGTGCCCACCGACGAGTTCCGCACCGGAGGCCGCCACCGCCCCGCCCGCCTGTACCGGCACGACCATTCGATCCAGCTCACCGACAACGGCCCTCTCACCGAGAGCTGACCTCCCCGACCCAAAGGAGATACCGATGACCACCGCCTCCGTCGACCTCACCCTGCGCGATCTGAGCGCCCGCGGCGCCACCGACTCCAGCTGCTCCACCAGCCTGCTCGACGCCCCCTGGGACGTGGACGCCGCCGGTCCCGGATACGGCCCCGGCGCCTCCATGGCGGACCCGATCCCCGCGGGCTCCCCGGCCCAGGGCGAGATCCCGCAGGAGTACCGCGAGGCGAGCGCCGAGGAGCTGGACCGCCGGATCCTCGCCGCCAAGGCCGAGCTGGGGGACCGCGTGGTGGTGCTCGGGCACTTCTACCAGCGCGACGAGGTGGTGCGCTACGCCGACTACGTGGGGGACTCCTTCCAGCTCGCCACCGCCGCGAAGGCCCGCACCGAGGCGGAGGCCATCATCTTCTGCGGCGTGCACTTCATGGCCGAGACCGCGGATCTGCTCTCCGACCCCGAGCAGTCCGTGATCCTGCCCAACCTCGCCGCCGGCTGCTCGATGGCGGACATGGCCGACATCGACCAGGTCGAGGAGGCATGGGAGCAGCTGATGGAGGTCTACGGCGGCGAGAGGGAGGACGCCGACGGGCTGCTGCCGATCATCCCCGTCACGTACATGAACTCCTCGGCCGCGCTCAAGGGCTTCGTGGGCCGCCACGGAGGGATCGTGTGCACCTCCTCGAATGCGACCACCGTGCTCGAATGGGCCTTCGCCCGGGGCCGACGGGTGCTGTTCTTCCCCGACCAGCACCTCGGTCGCAACACCGCCAAGAAGATGGGCATCGCACTGGAGCGGATGCCGATGTGGAACCCGCGCCGGCCGCTCGGAGGCAACGACGCCGAGGACCTCCGCGACGCGGAGGTGGTGCTGTGGCACGGCTTCTGCTCCGTGCACAAGCGCTTCACCACCGCTCAGATCGACAAGGCCCGCGCCGAGCATCCCGGCGTGCGCGTCATCGTGCACCCCGAGTGCCCCATGCCCGTGGTCGATGCGGCCGACGAATCCGGCTCCACCGACTACATCCGCCGCGCGATCGAGGACGCGACGGAGCCGACGACCTTCGCGATCGGCACCGAGATCAACCTGGTCCAGCGCCTCGCCGCCGCGCACCCGCAGCACACCGTCTTCTGCCTCGACCCGGTGGTGTGCCCCTGCTCGACCATGTACCGCATCCACCCCGGCTATCTCGCCTGGGTGCTCGAGTCCCTGGTCGCCGGTGAGGTCGTCAACCGCATCACCGTCGGCCCGGACGTCGCCGAGCCGGCGCGCCTCGCGCTGGAGCGGATGCTCGCCGCAAAGCCGGCCGCGCCCTCCGCCGCCGCGGAGCGCCGAGCATGACCGGACCGGAGGCGCCCCTGACCGGGACGCAGGTGCTCGTGGTCGGCTCCGGCATCGCCGGGCTCACCGCCGCGCTGCGCGCCTCCCGCACCGCGGACGTGCTGCTGGTGAGCAAGGGGGCGCTGCGGGACGGCGCCACCGCCTGCGCGCAGGGAGGGATCGCCGGCGCTGTGGGCCCCGGCGACTCGCCCGACCAGCATGCCCGGGACACACTCGGGGCGGGAGCCGGGCTCTGCGAGGCGGACGCGGTGCGGGTGCTGTGCGAGGAGGGACCCGCAGCGATCGAGGCGCTCATCGCCCACGGCGTCCGCTTCGATCAGCGGCGCGGCGCCGACCCCGGCCGGCCCCCGTACGCCCTGGGGCTGGAGGGCGCCCACGGCCGTCCCCGCATCCTGCACGCCGGCGGGGACGCGACCGGCCGCGAGATCCAGCAGGCCCTGGTGCGGGCGGTGACGCAGGCCGCCCGCTCGACCGCCGGAGCCGGGCGCCTCGTGGTGCGCGAGCACACGGCCCTCGCGGACCTGCGGGTCGAGTCCGGGCGAGTCGTCGGCGCCGAGCTGCTCACGGCCGACGGTCAGCGGACCCCGGTCCGCGCAGCGGCCACCGTGCTCGCCACCGGCGGCGCCGGTCAGCTCTTCTCCCACACCACGAACCCCGCCGTCGCCACCGGCGACGGGATCGCCGCCGCCTGGCGGGCCGGGGCCGTGCTGGCGGACCTGGAGTTCTACCAGTTCCATCCCACCGCCCTGGCCGGCCCGGAGAGCTTCCTGATCTCGGAGGCGGTGCGCGGCGAGGGCGCCGTGCTGCGCGACGAGAGGGGACGGCGCTTCCTGCCCGCCGTCGACCCGCGCGCCGAACTCGCGCCGCGGGACGTCGTCGCCCGCGCGATCGCGGAGGTCATGCGATCCCAGGCCGGCCGGCCCGTGCTGCTGGACGCCACCGCGATCGGACGGGCACGGCTGCGGGAGCGCTTCCCGACCATCGACGCCGCGGTGCGCCGGCACGGCGCGGACTGGTCGCGCACACCCGTTCCCATCACCCCCGCAGCCCACTACTGGATGGGAGGGATCCGCACCCGCCTGGACGGGGCGACCTCCCGGCCCGGACTGTTCGCGGCGGGGGAGTGCGCCCGCACCGGGGTCCACGGCGCGAACCGCCTGGCCTCCAACTCCCTGCTCGAGGGCGCCGTGTTCGGAGCTCGCGCAGGGCAGGCCGCAGCCGCGGCCGCCGCCCGGGACTCCGGCCGACCGAGCGCGACGCCGCATCCCCGGCCCGTCCGCGCCGTCCCACCCGTCGCCGCGCCCTTCTCCCGCAGCGAGCTGCAGCAGCAGATGTGGAGCCGTGCCGGGCTCCTGCGCACCGGCGCCGAGCTCGACGAGCTCGCCGGCATCCTCGCCACCTGGCGGGCCCCGGACCCCGCCTCCGCCGACCCGCTCACCGCGCTCGAGGACCGCAACCTCCTCGACCTCGCCCGCCTGCTCGTCGACCGTGCCCGAGCACGCAGGGACTCCGTCGGCGCCCATCACCGCCTCGACGCCCCCACCGCCACCGCCCAGGAGGACCACGCATGCTGACCTGTGCCCCCACGCTCCCGACCGCCCGGATCGAGGCCGTGGTCTCCGACGCGCTCGCCGAGGACGCCCCCTGGGGCGACCTCACCGCCGAGGTGTTCCTGCCCGCCGAGGCCACCGCGAGCGCCGAGCTCACTGCTCGGGAGCCGGGCGTGCTCGCCGGCATCGACGTGTTCGCCGCCGCCTTCCGGCTCACCGATCCCGCCGTGCAGGTCCGTGCGCTGGCGGCCGACGGCGACCGCTTCGCCGCCGGCGACGTGCTGGCGAGCGTCACCGGCCCCGCGCGCGCCGTGGTCCAGGCCGAACGCGTGGCCCTGAACCTCCTGCAGCGGATGAGCGGCATCGCGACCCTCACCCGGCGCTTCGTCGATGCGGTGGAGGGCACCGGGGCCTCCGTCACCGACACCCGCAAGACGACCCCGGGGCTGCGCGCCCTGGAGCGGCATGCCGTGCGCTGCGGCGGCGGCGTCAACCACCGCTTCTCCCTCTCCGATGCGGTGATGGCCAAGGACAACCACCTCGCCGTGCTCCAGCAGCAGGGCCTGGACCTCACCACGGCCATCCGGAACGCCCGCGCCCGCCTCGGGCACACCACCACGCTCGAGGTGGAGGTGGACCGCCTCGAACAGATCGAACCCGTGCTCGCCGGCGGCGTCGACGTGATCATGCTCGACAACTTCTCCCTGCCCGACCTGGCCCGCGGCGTGGAGCTGATCGCCCATCGCGCGACCGTCGAGGCCAGCGGGACCGTCACCCTCGAGACGATCGCCGACATCGCCCGCACCGGCGTCGACGTGATCTCCTCCGGCGCCCTCACCCACAGCGCACGGCACCTGGATCTCGGCCTCGACATGACCGTCACCGCCTGAGCAACCGCCGATGCTCTATCTCGACAGCGCCGCCACCGCCCCCGTGCGCCGGGAGGCGCTCGAGGCCGCCTGGCCCTACCTCACCGGCACCTTCGGCAACCCCTCCAGCCACCACCCGGTGGGCGAGGCCGCCGCCGCCGGGCTCGAGGACGCCCGGGCCCGCGCCGCGGCCGTGCTCGGGGCGCGCCGCAGCGACATCGTCTTCACCGCCGGGGGCACGGAAGCGGCGAACCTGGCCCTCAAGGGACTCGCCCTCGCCGCCCCGCGCGGGAAGCACCTGGTCACCGCCGCCACCGAGCACGAGGCGGTGCTCGAGAGCATCGACTTCCTCCGCCGCATCCATGGCTTCGACGTGGACCTCGTCGAGCTCTCGCCCGACGGCGCCGTGAGCCCCGAGGCGCTGCGGGCCGTGCTGCGGGAGGACACGACGCTCGTCTCTCTCGCCCTGGCGAACAACGAGATCGGCACCGTCCACGACATCCGCACGCTCGCCGAGGTCGCCCACGCCTGCGGCGCGCTGCTGCACACCGACGCCGTCCAGGCCGCCGGCCAGATCGAGCTGCGGGGCCTCGGCGCGGACGCGCTGACCCTGTCCGGGCACAAGCTCGGGGCGCCCAAGGGGTCCGGTCTGGCGATGATCCGCGGCAGGCACCCCCTCGAGCCGCTCGTGCACGGGGGCGGGCAGGAGAACGGCCGCCGCTCCGGCACCGAGAACGTCGCCTTCGCGGTCGCGCTCGCGGTCGCGCTCGAGCTGGCCGAGTCCGAGCGCCCCGAGACGGCCGCGCGGCTGGGGTCGATGCGGGACCTCCTGATCCGGCGCGTGCTCGCAGCGCGTGAGGGCGTGCTGCTGACAGGAGCGGACATCGACCGGCCCGGGGCGAGGCTGCCCGGGCACGCCTCCTTCTGCATGCCCGGCCGCAGCGGCGAGTCGATCGTGCTGGACCTCGCCGAGCGCGGGGTGATCGCCTCCAGCGGCTCGGCCTGCGCAGCCGGCAGCGACGAGCCCTCCCACGTGCTCACGGCGCTGGGCATCCCGCGCGAGATCGCGCAGACCGCAGTGCGCTTCACCCTGGGCCGGGGGACCACGGCCGCCGAGGTCGAGGAGGCTGCGACGGTGATCGACGAGATCCTCGCCCAGGGGTGAGGACGGCCGCCGTCGCACGAGCCCGAGGGCTATCGTCGGCATCATCCGCCGCCCATCACCGAGGAGGAGACATGGCACCGTGGATGCTCGCCCTGCTGGCCGGGCTCGTGGCCGGTGGCGCGCTGCTGCTGGGCAGCGCGATCGCATGGTGGGTGAAGGTCCCCAAGGCCGTGGTCGCCGGCATCATGGCCTTCGGTGCGGGCGTGCTGATCTCCGCCCTCACCCTCGAACTGGTCTCCGACGCCCTGGAGCAGGGCGGGCTGGCCCCGACGGCGGGAGGCTTCCTCGCGGGTGCAGTGGTCTATGTGGGGCTGAACATCCTGCTGGCCCGGCACGGCGCCAGGCACCGCAAGCGCTCCGGCGACATGCAGACCTCCGAGCAGGAGCACAGCGGCAGCGGCGGAGCGATCGCCATCGGCGCCCTGCTCGACGGCGTCCCCGAATCCATGGTGCTGGGGCTCAGCGTCCTCGCCGGTCCCGGACTGAGCGTGCCGATGTTCGCGGCCGTGTTCATCTCCAACGTGCCCGAGGGACTCTCCAGCAGCGCCGGCTGGAAGCGCGCCGGGCGCAGCCGGCGGTACGTGTTCGGGATCTGGGGCGCGATCGCGCTGGCCTCCGGGCTCGCCTCGCTCGCGGGCTTCGCGCTGCTCGACGGCGCACCGCCGGCCGCCCTGTCCGCCGTCAACGCCCTGGCCGCAGGCGCGATCCTCGCGATGATCGCCGACACCATGATCCCGGAGGCGTTCGCGGAGGAGTCTCTGTACACCGGATTGCTGGCCACCCTCGGCTTCCTCGCCGCGCTCACCCTGCACATGATGGGATGACGGCCTGCCGGGGCCTACCCGTCCTCGGGGTCCTCGCCCTGCTCGACGTACTCCGTCGTCTCCGTCGGCTGGACCACCTCGTCGTCATCATCGCCGAGACCCTCGCCGCCGCCGTCGGAGACCTCCACCGACTGCGACTCCTCCGTGCTCGGCTCCTGGATCGGCGGCGTCCCGGTCTCCTGATCGGGCGGCTCCTCCGGGCCGCACCCGGCGAGGCCCAGCAGCAGCAGCGGCGGGGCGATGAGGGCGAGGAGCAGACGACGCATGACGGCCTCCGGGGTCTCAGCGCTTGTGGTAGAGCGCCTTGTGCAGGAACCGCGGCTCGGAGGTCACGGAGATCCCGAGGTTGCGGAAGATGTCCTCGTCGACGGTGCCGAGGATCGTCGTGGTGTGCACGTCGCAGCCGGCGAGGTTGCGCAGCTGCTCCACGGCGCGGCGGGCGTTCTCGTCGCTCGAGGCGGAGACCGACAGCGCGATCAGCACCTCGTCGGTGTGCAGGCGCGGGTTGCGCGAGCCCAG